>NZ_JAVVLT010000085.1:0-44497 GCF_036224885.1 Marinobacter sp. OP 3.4 | reverse complement strand
CCGCGACCCCCGGCGTGACAGGCCGGTATTCTAACCAACTGAACTACCGCTCCGCGATCTGTTGCCATCCACCTGAAACCGAAGGAGTGAATCTGGCTGAGCCCGTCTGCGTGACTGCTCCGTGACAACGTGGGCGCATTATAAAGATGGCTCCGGGCATGTCAACGCTTTCCTGAAAACTTTTTCAGAAGCCACCAGAGACCGGTTATTCCGCACCCATTACGGCGGTCGCCGGAGCCACCGGCAGGGTAAAGAAAAACACCGCCCCCTGCCCCTGCGGACGCTCAAAACCGATCTCGCCCCCCTGAGCCTGGATCAGAGAACGACACAGGGTCAAGCCGATCCCCATGCCCTCCTTCTTGGTGGTAAAGAACGGCAGGAACAGCTTCTGTTCAGCGTCTTCAGGCAGGCCTTCGCCATGGTCCCGCACCTCAATGCGGACCATGGTGTCATCCAGCATCCGGGCAGTCACCTCCACCGGCTCCACGGAGCCCGCCCCCCGAGTGGACTCCAGGGCGTTGCGGATCAGGTTCAGGGCCACCTGCTGCACCTGGACGGGATCCGCCAGGACATCCGGCACCTCGTCCGCCACGACCACCTCGACACCACCGTCGTTATTGCGGGCATCCACCTCCGCAAACTGGCGGGTTTCCTCCAGCAAGGCAGCGACCGACAGCACCTCCTTGCCCACCGCCGGCTTGCGGACAAACCCGCGAATACGCTTGACCACCTCACTGGCCCGGTGGGATTGAGCTTCAATCTTCTCCAGGGTCTGTGACAGCAGGTCCGGATCGGGTTCATCGGTCCGGAGCATACGCAGGGCCACGCGGGCATAATTGGTGATGGCGGTCAGGGGCTGGTTCACCTCATGGGCAAAGCCAGCCGCCATCTCCCCCATGGTGGCCATGCGCGAGGCATGGGCAAGCTGGTCCCGCTGTTCCTGCACCAGGTTGCGGGCATCTTCCAGGGCCTGTTCCTTCTCCAGTTCGGTGGTGATATCCCGGAACACCACCACCGCACCGGTCAGGCGCCCCTCTTCCTTCTTGGGCGTGGCCCGGTATTCGGCGGGGAAGCTGGAGCGGTCCGCCCGGTACATGGTGACATTGCGCTGATGCTCGGCAATCCCCTGACTACAGGTGGCCTGTACCGGCAATCCGTCGGTGGCATCCTCCGTTGGATGCCACAGGGCCCCGGAACAGGGCCGGGGCTGACGGAAGTGAAGCTCGAAGAAATTCTGGCCGATCAACTCTTCCACGCTGCAACCGCTGATCATGGCCGCCGCCGGGTTGGCAAAGACGATATCGCCCTCGGCATCCAGCCCGTAGATGCCCTCGCTGATGGCATTGAGGATGCGGGTCTGGTCGCTTTCCAGTTCCCGGTTCCGTTCCTGCAGGGCGCGCTCAAGACGTATGACGCGGGCGTGGGTGCCCACCCGGGCGATCACCTCCTGGGCCTGGAAGGGTTTGGAGATATAGTCGGCGCCCCCCAGGGAGAACCCCCTGAGCTTGGCATCCACATCGTCCAGGGCGGACAGGAACACCACGGCGGAATCGGCCGTGACCGGGTCCGCCTTCAGACGCTCGCACACCTGGTAGCCGTCCAGGTCCGGCATCATGATATCCAGCAGGATGACTTCGGGCCGGTGACGGGACGCCAGGGTCAATGCCTTCTTGCCATCATTGGCGATCAGCAGGTGATAACCACGATCCTTGAGGGTTTCGTACAGCACCTTGAGGTTCTGGGCATTGTCGTCAACAAGTAGCACCGTGGACTCGGTGCTGGCCTGGTCAGTCATAGGTTACAGCCGGTTGCGGGAATAGGTTCATGATGAACCGCCGTTCATCCGACGTCGATAAGGTCCTTTACGGACAACACCATGCGAACCAGGTGGGCCAGGGAGTGGGTCCCCATCTTGTGCATCACCCTTGAACGGTGGATCTCCACGGTGCGCTGGCTGATCTCCAGCTCAATGGCAATCACCTTGTTGGCCTGGCCGGCAATCATGCGCTCCATGATCTCGGTCTCACGGGGGGTCAGGGTCTTGATGCGGCGGACAATCTCCTGGCGCTCGCCCAGGGTCTTGCGCTGCTCCCGGTCCTGCTCCAGGGCGGACTCAATCTTCTCCAGCAGGGCCTCCTCCCGGTAGGGCTTCTGGATAAAGTCCACAGCGCCTTCCTTCATGGCATCCACCGCCAGGGGAACATCGCCATGGCCCGTCACGAAGATAATGGGCAACAGCGAATGACGGGCGTTGAGCTTCTTCTGCAGTTCCATGCCATCCATACCAGGCATGCGGATATCCAGCACGATGCAGCCGGCCATCTCTTCCGAATAATCGCCGAGGAAGTCCGTGGCACTGGGATAGGTCTTCACCGACTTGCCATCGGATTTCAGCAGCAACTCCAGGGAGTCACGTACCGCCTCATCATCCTCGACCACATATACGGTTTGCTGGATATCGGTCATTCCTGTCGCTCCTGTCGTTATTTTACCCTGACCCGTTTGTACCCTGGCCCTGTTCCACCCCGGCCCGCAGTGCCTTTTGAAAGGCCGCGTCCGGATGGTAGCCGCCGGAGTTTCCCAAGAGGTTAATGGATCGTGGAATCCTTTGCAGCCCCTTCATGCTCACGACGTTCATGCTCCCGCATGTCGGACAGGCGGCGGGCGATGGTGCCAAAGAGAGTACCACGGGGGTATTGGCCCTTGCGGTCGGCGACACCCGCCGGCTTGCCCATCAACAACTCCATCGCCTCCTCGACCGTATTAACGGCGTAGATACGGAACTGCCCAGCCCTGACCGCTTCCATCACCTGGCTGTCCAGCATCAGGTTCTGCACATTGGTGGCCGGCATGATCACACCCTGGGTACCGGTCAGCCCCTTGATACGGCAGGTCTCGAAGAAGCCTTCCACCTTTTCGTTGGCGCCGCCGATGGGCTGCACCTCGCCAAACTGGTTCATGGAACCGGTAATGGCCAGATCCTGGCGCACCGGCACCCCTGACAGGGCCGAGACCAGCGCACACAGCTCCGCCACCGACGCGCTGTCGCCATCCACCTCGCCGTAGTTCTGTTCGAAGGTCAGGCTGGCGGACAGGTGCATGGGATCCCGGGTGGCAAACCGGGACGACAGCCAGGCACTGAGGATCATCACGCCCTTGGAATGGATGTTACCGCCCAGCTTGGCATCCCGCTCGATGTCCAGCACATCCCCATCACCGTAGTAACAGGTGGCTGTCACACGGTTTGACAGGCCGAACTCGAAACCACCGGTGGACAACACGGAAAGCGCATTGACCTGGCCCACACGTTTACCCTCGGTGGTAACCAGGGTAGTACCGTCGCGGATCGAATCGTAGAACTGGTCCCGGATGCGGCTGCTGCGGTAACGGGCGCTCTCCAGGGCCTGCTCCACATGCTTGTCCTGAATCAAACGAGCGTTGGCCTGGCGGGCCCAGTAATCCGATTCCCTCAGCAGGTTGGCAATATCGGCGGCATGGAGCGACAGCCTGGCCTGATGCTCCGCAGTACGGGAACTGTATTCAATCACCCGGGCCACCGCCTTGCGATCACAGTGCAACAGCCCCTTTTCATACACCAGGCTGGCGATGAACTTGGCATAGAGCAACTGGCTCTCCGGGGTGCGGCGCATCTCGTTCTCGAAATCCGCGGTGACCCGGAACAACTCCGCGAACTCGGGATCGTATTCCTGCAACAGCATCCAGGTTTCCCGGTCACCGAACAGGACAATCTTAACGTCCAGCGGAATCGCCTCGGGTTCCAGGGAGATGGTGCCCGACAGGGTCAGCTCCCGCTCCAGGGAGTTGATCATGATGGATTTGCTGCGCAAGGCCCTTTTCAGGCCATCCCAGACGAAGGGCTGCTCCAGCACCTTGATGGCGTCCATCAGCAGGTAGCCACCATTGGCCTTGTGCAGGCTGCCGGGGCGAATCAGGGAATAGTCCGTAAATACGGTGCCCTTGAAGGTCACATTCTCCACATAGCCAAACAGGTTGTGGTAGGTGGGGTTGTCCTCCACCACCACCGGCACTTCATCGCTCTTCTGGTGCACCAGCAGGTTTACCAGATAACGGCGGGGCATCTTCTTGTCCAGGGAGGCATAGGCGATGGCCGCCTGGTCCTCGTTGTCATCCAGGAAGATGTCCAGGTTCTCCGCCAGGTCTTTACGAACGGCTTCGAGATAGTCCACCACATCCGGCTCTTTCTCGTAGCGTTTGACCAGCTCGTCGATCTGGTGGCCGGAAATGGACTCCAGGGTCTCCTGGTTCAGGGCCTGCTGTTTCTCCGCATACTCCTGCTCCCAGTCCGCAATCTTGCGCACGGCCTGCCGCAGCTTCTTCTCAAGCTTGTTGATGTCCTCTTCGAACTTGTTGCGCTGGGCTTCACTCAGCTCGGCAAAAGTCTCCGCCGTGTGGGGCTCGTCACCGTTCATGGCCACCAGCCGGTAACCGCCGGGCGTGGTGAGGGTCAGGCTGACCTTCTTGCGCTTGGCCTGGTCGGCCACCTTTTCCAGCTCGTCTTCCTGCTTCTTGCCGTACTCGCCCTTGAGTTGCTCGGCACGCTCCAGGAAGCTGTCACTGTCAAAGGTTTGCGGAATCATCTTCACCAGGCGGGACATGAGCTTTTCCATGTCCCGCTTGAGATTGCCTCCCTCCCCGGCCGGCAGGCGGATCATCCGCGGTACCCGGGGATCGTCGAAATTGGCCACATAGCACCAGTCGTGGATGCGATGGTCCTCGTCCACATGGTGCTCCAGGTAGCGCAACATCATGGTGCGCTTGCCCAGACCATTGCGGCCCACAGCGTAGACGTTGTAACCGCCGTGGGGCATGTTGAGCGCAAAGCGTACAGCTTCCTGGGCACGGTTCTGGCCAACGATCTCGGCCAGGGGATCCAGCTGACGGGTGGTCTTGAAGGGGAGATCCTTTAGAACGCAAGCCTTGTAAAGCTGATTCAGGGGCAAAGCCTTCAATGTGATGTCCTGTTGTTCTCGAATGGGTGGTCGCACGTTCCCAGCATAGTGGCTAGTGTCCCGTCTGGGTAACTCGTTAGCCAGACGGGACACTATGTCTGCCGGGGAAACCGGTCATTCTAGGCGGTTCTGTCACATCTGTCGCCTGTGCCGTAACCGGGCACCAGGAATGCGCACCGGTGCACGTTTCTTGCTTGGGCATCCCCGGGACGGGCTAAAGATCGCCCGGGCGGAGCCGATAAACAGGAGTGACAAACTACCAGAATTCGGCCACACACTTATCATTCCGAAGTCGACCAGGGCGGTCAGGGAATTATTTTTCAGGGAGATCAATAACGTGGAAATCCTAAAAACGTTTGCCCATTCGCTGACGGCACTCGACCGACCGGCCAGGACACCCGCCGGGGAAGTGGTCCGGGTGGACGACACCCCGCCAGCGCCTGCCGAACCGGTAAGGGATCGCCGGGTGCAACCGGACCGGCGTCGTCGCCAGGAGGCTTTCAAGGGCCCCGACAGGCGCCGGAAAAGCAGCCGGCGGCGCCCGATGCTGCTGCACCCACGTACCGGCAAGGAAACCACTCTGGAAGATCGGCGCGGACGTAACCTCCGCACCAGCGCCTGATGCCGCGAAGGGCATGCCCCGGAAACCGGACTACAGCAGCCCGGCATCCAGGCTGGCGGCCATGGCCATGCCAAGATCACGGCACTGGCCCACGAACGCCTCCCGGAATTCGCCACGGCAAAGCACGGGCTCCTGCACCTGACGCCACCGTAATCCGGTGGTGATGCTATCGATCGCCCGGTGGGTGCCGGTACCATCGCGACCGGCGCGGATGTAGAACGTGAAAGGCAGGCCCTGGGTCTCTTCGAGGCAGGGGTAGTAGCTTCGGTCGAAGAAATCCTTCAGCGCACCACTCATGTAGCCCAGGTTTTCCGTGGTGCCCAGGACAATGGCGTCACACCACAATACGTCATCCGGACCGGCATCCAGTGGCGCCAGTACCCGCACCTCGACATTCTCGATGTCCGGGTGACTGGCTCCCTCGGCAACGGCTTCCCTGAGCCGTTGTGTGTTGGGTGAGGGAGCATGGGCGACAATCAGCAGTTTCTTACCGTTTGCCATGATTCCTCCCGGTCCGATCAATGGATCAGAGCAGTTCGCCGTTGGTTTCCTCTGCTTCGGCGGTTGCCTGCTCCTTGTCCTTGGATACCGGCTTGGGCATCAGCTTTTCGCGGATGGCGGTTTCAATTTCGGTGGCAATGTCCGGATTATCCTCCAGGAACTTGGCGGCGTTCGCCTTGCCCTGGCCAATCTTGTCGCCCTTGTAGGCGTACCAGGCACCGGACTTATCCACGAACCCTTCCTTGACACCCATGTCCACCACTTCCGCCATGTGGTAGATACCCTTGCCGTACATGATCTGGAACTCGGCCTGCCTGAAGGGCGGCGACACCTTGTTCTTCACTACCTTGACCCGGGTGTCATTGCCCACCACCTCGTCACCTTCCTTGACCGAGCCGATGCGGCGGATATCCAGGCGCACCGAGGAATAGAACTTGAGGGCGTTACCGCCGGTGGTGGTTTCAGGGCTGCCAAACATCACACCGATCTTCATCCGGATCTGGTTGATAAAGATAAGAAGACAGTTGGCGTGTTTGATGTTACCGGTCAGTTTGCGAAGGGCCTGGGACATCAGACGGGCCTGCAGACCCACATGGCTGTCCCCCATTTCCCCTTCGATTTCCGCTTTCGGAGTCAGGGCCGCAACGGAATCGACGATGATGACGTCCACCGCGTTTGAACGCACCAGCATGTCGGCAATTTCCAGGGCCTGCTCACCGGTATCCGGCTGGGACACCAGCAGTTCATCCACATTCACACCAAGCTTTTCGGCGTAAACCGGGTCCAGGGCATGCTCTGCGTCAATGAAGGCACAGGTTTTACCGTCCTTCTGGGCTTCGGCGATCACCTGGAGGGTCAGGGTGGTTTTACCGGAGCTTTCCGGACCATAGATTTCACAGATCCGGCCATAGGGCAAGCCACCGATACCCAGGGCCACGTCCAGGCCAAGTGAGCCGGTGGAAACCGCCGGAATGGCTTCCCGGGGCTGGTCGCCCATTTTCATGACGGCGCCCTTGCCGAACTGGCGTTCAATCTGGCTCAGTGCCGCGTTCAGTGCTTTGTTGCGATTGTCTTCCATCAGTGCAAACCCTCAATGTTTCCGACTGTCCCGGACCGTTTTACTGTATACTTGAACAGTATTAAACCACAGTCCTGATTCCAGACCAACCCCATTCAACAAATCCCCTGCCGGGGGGCGTGTATCACGGGATCAAAGCGTCTGGACGTAATCCGTCAGCCCCTGCAGCGCATAGACCACACTCCGCCGCCGGACCGCATCGCGGTCACCGTCGAAATGGCAGCGGTGCGCCACGATACCGTTCGCCGGCGAGCCCCAGGCGAACCAGACCGTGCCCACCGGCTTGTCCTCGCTGCCGCCGCCCGGACCCGCCACGCCACTGGTGGCAATGGCGAAATCCGCGCCGGTTGCCTTGACCGCGCCAGCCACCATCTGCCGCACCACCGGCTCACTGACGGCACCGTCCCGCTCCAGGCTTTCGGCAGAAACGTGCAGCAGCTCACGTTTCATGCTGTTGCTGTAGGTCACCAGGCCGCCAAGGACGTAGTCCGACGAGCCGGGCCGGTCGGTCAGGGCCTTTACGATCCAGCCGCCGGTGCAGCTCTCCGCCGTCACCATGGTCTGCCCCCTCAGGGAAAGGAGGTCACCCAGGTGGTTGGCGGCCTGTTCCATGGTCGAGTCTTTCAGCATCCACAGCCTCCTCGTTTCATCCAGCGTCATATTTTCTTACAATCCGGTGGCCCTGTCTGCGGGCGACAATAACACCACGGTGTGGTTTGCTATCACGCAGGTTTCGGGGCACCGGCTTTTTGCCGATTCTACACCGGGATTTCTCAGACTCCACCAACTGGGCGCACATACCATGTCGGCAGCACAGAACGACTTTTCCAGGCACACCCCCATGATCCGCCAGTACCTGAAGATCAAGGGGGAGCATCCCAATGAACTGCTGTTCTACCGCATGGGGGATTTCTACGAGCTGTTCTATGATGACGCCAAGAAGACCGCCGAACTGATCGACATCACCCTGACGGCCCGGGGCCAGTCCGGGGGCAACCCGATCCCCATGGCGGGAGTGCCCTACCATGCCGCCGAGAACTACATCGCCCGCCTGGTTCGCGCCGGTCAGTCCATCGCCATCTGCGAGCAGATCGGCGACCCGGCCACCGCCAAGGGCCCGGTGGAGCGCAAGGTGGTGCGCATCATCACCCCCGGTACCCTCAGTGACGAGGCCTTCCTGGAAGACCGGCGCGACAACCTGCTGCTGTCCATCTTCCATCACAGGGAAGGGTTTGGCATTGCCACCCTGGACATCTCCAGTGGCCGCTTCGCCGTCTCGGAGATCGAGGGCACCGACGCCCTGCAGGAAGAGATCCAGCGATTGCGCCCGGCGGAAGTGCTGATCAGCGAGGACTTTCCCTTCGAGGACCTGCTGGACGGCCTCAGCGGCATTCGTCGCCAGGGGCCCTGGCTGTTCGAGGCGGACACGGCCCACCGCCTGCTGACCCAGCAGTTGCAGGTGCGGGACCTCACCGGCTTTGGCTGTGAGGACCTGACCCTGGCCATCTGCGCCGCTGGCTGCCTGCTGCAGTATGCCCGCGAAACCCAGCGCACCGCCCTGCCCCATATCCGCAAGCTGACGCGGGAACGGCGGGAAGATGCGGTGGTACTGGACGCCACCAGCCGTCGCAACCTGGAAATCGACACCAACCTGCTGGGCGGTCACCAGCATACCCTCGCCTGGGTGATGGACCGCACCGCCACCGCCATGGGCGCCCGCCAATTACGCCGCTGGCTCAACCGCCCGCTACGGGATTCGGAACAGGTCTACCAGCGCCAGCACGCGGTGTCAGCCCTGCTGGACGGCTTCCATTACGAGCCGGTGCATGACCTGCTCAAACGGGTGGGCGATATCGAACGCATCCTGGCCCGGGTTGCCCTGCGTTCCGCCCGCCCCCGTGACCTGGCCCGCCTGCGGGATGCCTTCGCTGCCCTGCCCGACCTGCAACAGGCACTCGGGCCGGTCAACTCTCACCATGTAGTGAAGCTGGCCAGCCTGATCAGTGAGTATCCCGAACTGGCGGACCTGCTGGAACGGGCCATCATCGACAACCCGCCGGTGGTCATCCGCGACGGCGGCGTGATCCGGGAAGGCTTCGACGATGAGCTGGACGACCTGCGTAATATCAGCGAGAACGCCGGCCAGTTCCTGCTGGACGTGGAAACCCGGGAACGGGAACGTACCGGCATCAGCACCCTGAAGGTGGGCTACAACCGGGTGCACGGTTACTACATCGAGATCAGCCGTGCCCAGTCGGATCAGGCGCCGGTGGACTATATCCGCCGCCAGACCCTGAAGAATGCCGAACGCTTCATCACCCCGGAACTGAAGGAATTCGAGGACAAGGCCCTGAGCGCCAAGAGCCGGGCCCTGGCCCGGGAGAAAGGCCTGTATGACCAACTGCTGGAAACGCTCGCGGAACAGCTGCCACAACTCCAGGACAGCGCCCAGGCCCTGGCGGAGCTGGATGTGCTGGCCAACTTCGCCGAGCGGGCCACCAGCCTGAGGTTCACCGCGCCGGAGTTCCGCGAGGCACCGGGCCTGGATATCGACGCCGGTCGGCACCCGGTGGTGGAACAACTGCTGGACGAGCCCTTCGTACCCAATAACGTGCTGATGGACGAACAGCGGCGGATGTTGGTGATCACCGGCCCCAACATGGGGGGTAAGTCCACCTACATGCGCCAGACCGCCCTGATAGCCCTGCTCGCCTACTGCGGCAGCTTCGTACCGGCGGACCGGGCAGTGCTGGGCCCGGTGGACCGGATCTTCACCCGC
Organism: Marinobacter sp. OP 3.4; assembly: GCF_036224885.1. Classification (NCBI taxonomy): domain Bacteria; kingdom Pseudomonadati; phylum Pseudomonadota; class Gammaproteobacteria; order Pseudomonadales; family Marinobacteraceae; genus Marinobacter; species Marinobacter sp. OP 3.4. Next base: position 34,526 of record NZ_JAVVLT010000085.1, on the reverse strand, counting down.
ATGGGGTCCTCCGACGACATCGCCGGTGGCCGCTCCACCTTCATGGTGGAAATGACCGAAACCGCCAACATCCTCCACAACGCCAGCCGCCACAGCCTGGTATTGATGGACGAGGTGGGCCGGGGCACCAGCACCTTCGACGGCCTGTCCCTGGCCTGGGCCACGGCGGAACACCTGGCGCGGGAGGTGGGCTGCTATACCCTGTTCGCCACCCACTATTTCGAGCTGACCCAGCTTGCCGATCAGCTTGACCACGCGGTGAACGTCCACCTGACCGCCACCGAGCACGACGACAGCATCGTCTTCCTGCACACGGTCCATGACGGCCCCGCAAGTCAGAGCTACGGCCTCCAGGTGGCGCAACTGGCGGGGGTCCCCCAAACGGTCATCGCCCAGGCCCGCTCCCAGTTGCAGCGACTGGAGGGTGAGCACCAGGAGCCGGTAACCATGTCCGCCTCGTCACCGGCCGGACCGGGGCCCGCCAGCACGCCACCCGACGCCTTTCAGGGGGACATGTTTGCCAGCCTCGAACCCAGCGCGGTGGAAAAGGCCCTGTCGGAACTGGACCCGGATGACCTCACGCCCAGGCAGGCGCTGGAACAACTCTACGAACTGCGTCGCCTGGCCGGCACGAAGGGATAGCGCCACGCCTGAAAACCCGCCCTCATAAGGTTATAGCGCCGTAGCGCTTGCGGGGCGGGCGGGTGCTCCCTACAATATCGGCCTCCAAATACCAATGATCAGAACGAAGGGTGGCGGGCGCCCTCCACGACAGGCCCCGAATCGGGACCTGTCGCAGGCGATAACACCAGAACCACCCCACTGATGAGACAGACCACCAGACCAGGAATCTGACTATGACGTTTGTGGTTACCGACAACTGCATCAAGTGCAAGTACACGGACTGCGTGGAAGTATGTCCGGTGGACTGCTTCTACGAAGGCCCGAACTTTCTGGTGATTGACCCTGACGAGTGCATCGACTGTGCACTGTGCGAGCCGGAGTGCCCGGCCGAGGCCATATTCTCCGAGGACGAGTTGCCTGCCGGGCAGGAACCGTTCATCGAGATCAACGCCGAGCTGGCCGCCAAGTGGGAGAACATCACCGAGAAGAAAGACCCGCTGCCCGACGCGGAAGAATGGGACGGCAAGCCCGACAAGCTTCAGTACCTGGAGCGCTGATCACCGCGACCCATACCCGGACGGTCCGCAGGACAGGGTCCGGGCATGGCGACCTGTGAATCAGGAAAAAAGGGGGAGCCGGCCGGCTCCCCCTTTCTGTTTCCGCCTCAGTCCTCGAAGCCGTGGTCTTCGGCAGCAAGGGCCAGGCACACACTGCCCGGGCCCAAATAGATGCTGCTGGTGATGCCCATCTGGCACAGCAACAGTTCCACCTTGTGGCGGCGACAGGCTTCTCGCAACCGGTCCAGGCCAGGCAACTGCTCGATTTCCGCCGCCGACATGCCGCACGACAGTGACACATAGGGCGTCAGCAATCCGGCCTCCACCCGACGGACGGCATAGTCCAGCACCTTCTCCACCGCCCCATCGAAACTCCGGGTCTTGGCCACCGCGGCACCATCCGCACCGTGCCCCCAGACAATGGGGGTAATATTCAGGGTCTTACCCAGGAAGGCGCTGACGGCGGAAATGCTTTTCACGTTACGCCGGCGGGCCCGCTCGCGCATGTAGTGCAGGTCGCGGGGAATGGAGCAGGTGTAGATGCTGCCGGCAAAGGTCTCCACCTGGTGACGGAGGGCATTCTTCGACAGCTTCTGGTCGATCAGCCGCAGGGTATGGGCGGCCATAAGCCCCTGTCCGGCGAACACCTGGCCGGTGTCGATGACGCGCATGGAAAACGGCCCCGAACGGCCGGCCTTCTCGCGGATGGGCTGGTAGCGCGCCATCACCTGGTTCATGGCCATTGTGGCATTATCGAAGATTTCACTGCGGGACCGGTCCACCGTTTCACAGAACGCCATGTCGTATTCCGTCACGACTTTTTCCAGGAACAGCTTCTGGATGGATTCGGCGCTGAAGGCCTCCGTTTCCGCGTGATGGCCCTTCAGCAGCAGGCCACGATCGTAGAATTCCGCCGTGATCGCGGGATCATGGTTGTCCACGTAGGTCTGACCGTTAATGATGGCCGTGAGTGGCAGGATAAAGATATCGTTCTTGCGGATAAACTCGGGTGGCAGATCACAGGCCGAGTCCACTATCAAACCAACACGCATAACGCCTCCCGAAGTACGCCGCTCTGGGGGGAAGCGGCGAGTAATGTGACAGGAGGCGCTTTTTACCAGAAAGCGCTCATGGTTTCAGTGTGGTCCTTGTCAACCTTTGACCCGGTGTGACGGATGTCACAGTCGGGCCCGGTCAGGCTTCAAACTCGTGGTCTTCCGCCGCCAATGACAGGCAGATGCTGCCCGGACCTATATAGATGCTGCTGGTGATGCCCATACGCGACAGCAGCAGTTGCACATTGTTCTCCTCACAGACCCTGCGCAGGCGATCCAGCCCTGGCAGTGCGTCAATCTCCTCCCAGCTCATGCCACAGGATATGGACACAATCGGCGCCAGCAGCCCCGCCTCCACACGCCGCACGGCGTAATCCATCACCTTTTCCACGGCGCCATCCATGGACCGTGTCTTGGCCACCGGCTTGCCGATAACGCCCTTGCCCCAGATAATCGGGGTAATGTTGAGGGCCTTGCCCAGGAACGCCACGATACCGGATACACTCTTGTCGCCCCGGCGACGGGCACGCTCGCGGATATAACTCAGGTCCTTCGGCACCACGCAGATCCAGACCTTCTGCGCAAACTTCTCCACCTCATGGCGAAGCGCGTTCTTGGACAGCCCCTTGCCCAGCAGGCTTACCGTATAGGCGGCCAGCAGCCCCTGCCCTGCGAACAACTGCCCACTGTCGATAACCCGCATGGTGAAGTTGCCCTCAACGCCGGCTTTCTCGCGGACGGACTTGGCCTGCGCCATCACCATATTCATCGCCTCGGAGGCATTCTGGTAGATCTGGCTGCGTGACCGATCCACCGTTTCGCAGATGGCCACGTCGTAGTTGGGCACGACCTTCTCCAGGAAGAGTTCACGAATCTGGGCGACGGAGAAAGCTTCGGTTTCAGCATGATGCCCCTTGCCCAACAGTCCCTGCTGATAAAAATCTTCCGTGGTTTCCGGATTGTGGTCGTCAATAAAGGTCTGGTTATCGATCTTCGCGGTCAGCGGCAGGATGAAGATGCCATGCCGGCGAATGAATTCATGGGGTAGGTCGCAGGCGGAGTCCACGATCAGGCCAACTTTCATTACGTCCTCCAGGTTTTATGTCAGGCCCGGCTGCTTGGGGGAGCAGGCCCTTGTTGTTATCCATTAAGAACATACAGGTTTGTCCGGAATAGTCGAGCCCGGCCATGGTAACGGGAGCCCACCGGGAGTGTCATTTCACAATTGCTTACGTTCTGGCCCCGGAAACCACCGGCCACCAAGGGTATTGTACGATTACCCGTGACCGTTATACTGCCGCCCCCGACAGGACAGGAAGCAGACAACCATGGCCCAGACCTACGATGTCGTCATTATTGGTGCTGGCGCGGCAGGCCTGATGTGTGCCGCCACGGCCGGCTACCGTGGGCGTCGGGTGCTGGTGATCGAGCGGTCCACCAAACCCGGTCGGAAGATACTGATGTCCGGCGGTGGCCGCTGCAACTTCACCAACCTCAACAGCACGCCGGCGAACTTCCTGTCCGACAACCCCCACTTCTGCATTTCCGCCCTCAAGCGCTACCGCCCCCAGGATTTCCTGGACCTGGTGGAACGCCACGGCATCGAACATGTGGAAAAAGCCGCGGGACAGCTGTTCTGCCGCGACAGCGCCAAAGACCTTCTGGATATGCTGCTGACCGAGTGTGAATGGGCCGGTGCCGAGCTACGACTCAAAACCAGCGTGGACTCGGTGACGGACCGCGCCGGAGGATACCAACTTCAAACCAGCCATGGCGCCATCCATTGCGACGCCCTGGTGATCGCCAGCGGTGGTCTTTCCATTCCCACCATGGGGGCCACCGGCTTTGGCTACGACATTGCGCGCCAGTTCGGCCTGCCGGTGCTGCCGACCCGGGCCGGACTTGTACCCTTCACGCTTCACCCGGAGTTAAGGGAGCAGCTCGCTCCCCTGGCCGGCCTGAGCTGCCCGGTGGACGTCCACTGCAACGGCGAGCACTTCCGTGAACCCATGCTGGTCACCCACCGGGGGCTGAGCGGTCCCTCCATGCTACAGATATCCAGTTTCTGGCATCCGGGCGACCCGCTGTCCATCGACCTGCTACCCGGGCGGGACGTAGACGGGGAGCTGAAAGCCCTGAAGCGGGAGCAACCGTCCCTCAGCCTGGAACGTTACCTGGCGGACACCCTCCCCAAACGTTTTGCCCAGGCGTTCGCCCGGCTGCAGGAATGGTCCGGTCCCCTGCAGGAATACCGGAACAGTCACCTGGAGTCCGCAGCCAGCACCCTTTCGGGCTGGACGCTGCAACCCGCGGGCACCGAAGGTTACCGCACCGCCGAGGTCACCCTGGGGGGCGTGGACACCCGACACCTCTCATCAAAGACCATGGAAGCCAATGATAATCCTGGACTTTACTTCATCGGCGAGGTTGTGGACGTCACCGGCCACCTTGGCGGTCACAACTTCCAGTGGGCCTGGGCGTCCGCCGTGGCTGCCGGCAACATTGCCTGACCATTACTGCTCCCGGCAAAAGCGAAGCTCTTCACACCGAACCGACCCCACTACCACAAATTGATCACAATCTGTGCATATTGTGATGCGCGAATACCGTTACCAACCTCTACTATCGAACCAGGCCGATGCAGGGAGCCTGATCGCTAACCTCCATTGCCCCTGCTGCACGGCCAACCCAACATCCAATAATGACGCTCTGAAGATCGGGGAAAACACTATGAAACTCGCCAGATTCAAGCCGTCCGTGCTGCGCAAATCCGTCGTTGCCGTCGGGGCACTGCTGATCTCCAGCTCCGCCCTCGCGGTCGGTGGCGGCGGTGGTGGCGACCCCACGGACCAGTACGCATCACCCGGCTCCTACGCCACTACATCCGGTAGCGAAGGACAGTCATGCACTGTCTATCGCCCCCGCAACGTACCGGCAGGGGCACCGTTGATTCTCTGGGGCAACGGTACGGGCGGTTCCCCGTCCACTTACAGCGACGGCCTGGCGCATTGGGCCTCCTACGGCTTTGTGGTGGCGGCAGCCAACACCGCCAACGCCGGGTCCGGAGAGGAAATGCTGGCCTGTATCGACGCGGTTCGCCAGTCCAGCTATGGCAGCAGCATTGACTTCTCCAACATCGGTGCTTCCGGGCATTCCCAGGGTGGTGGCGGCACCATCATGGCTGCCCGGGACAGCCGTATCACCGCCACGGCACCGGTCCAGCCCTACATCCTCGGATTGGGCCACGACGCCGATTCACAGAATGAGCAGACGGCGCCGATGCTGCTGCTCTCCGGCAGCAACGACGCCCTGGCGGGCCCCGCCCGGAACCAGGGCCCGGTATTCAACCGTGTTGATGTACCGGTGTTCTGGGCCACCCTCAATGGCGCGGGCCACTTCGAGCCCGTCGGCGACTTCGGCGAGTTTGCCGGCATCAGCACCGCCTGGTGGCTGTATCAGCTTCAGGATAACAGCGCTGCGGCGGAACTGTTCACCGGCCCCTGCACCGCCTGTGACCTGAGCGGCTGGGATATTGAACGCAAGGGCCTGTAAACGGCCTGCCTCCCTGGTAAGCGAAAACGCCGGCGTTTGTGTCTTTTCAATGTGTACTGGATGCAGGAGTCAATTTTTGTTAAGGGGTTCCTTTTACCCCACTGAGAATCAGGGCACACTGTAAAAGAATGTTACAACACCAACACAATAATGGCATTGACAATCAAAGGGGGCTCTCAACATGGACTTCAACGCCAGAGTGATCCCACTCCACCTGCATCCACTGGGATTTATTGAGATTTTTGTCCGACATGGAGCCAACCTCAGTGATCTACTCAAGGGCACCGGCATATCACCGGCCATGTTTGACATGCAGGACATCCGTATCAGCTACCTGCAACAGCAGACTCTGGTCCGCAATGGCATACAACACTGCCGCAAGCCCGGGCTTGGCCTTATCACCGGCATGGAGATGGACTGGAGCTTCTGGGGAACCCTGGGCTACACCATCCATTCCAGTCCCAGCCTGAAGGAGGCCGGCGAAGCCTTCCGTCGGTACCTGGTGATAGCACAGCCCTATTACGCGTTGATGGTGTCCCGGCCCACCACCTATATCGACTGCAACCGCCGGGTGGTGGACCCCCTGGACTATGCCACCGACGAGATCTACGAGGAGGACGTGCGTCTGTTCACCCTCGAGTTCCGGGTGGCCATGGCAGCCCGGCTGTGGACACTGTGCGGCAATCCGGAAGCCCGGGACACCGATGTACATGTGACCCTGGATTACCCGGAACCGGCCCATGTCGACCTGTACAGTGAACTTCCCTGCAAGTCGGTTACCTTCGGTACCAACCAGACCGCCATTTCCGCCGACTACAACTATGTCATCAAGCCCTTCCGCCCCTATCGTCGCCGGGCCTACCGCAAGCTGATCCAGCAATGCGAACAGGAACTGAACCAGGCACCGGTGGATATCACCTTCACTGACCGGGTACGCTGGCATATCCGCTCCCACTTCAACCCGTCCATTGACCTGGAACAGGTGGCCCAGGGCATGCAGATGCCACCACGGTCCCTGACCCGGCGGCTGGCCGCGGAAAAGACCTCATTCCGCAAACTGCTCCATTCCGTCAGGATGGAGATTGCCACCCATCAGCTCCGCTCATCCGGGTTGAGTGTGGACGAGGTTGCCGACATCGTCGGCTTCTCCTGCGCCTCCAGCCTGCGCCGGGCCATGAAGAAGTGGTCGGGTACCACCATTTCCCATATCCGCGAACGGCAGGGCATTGAGGAGTTGATACCGTGAGTACCCGGATCGACAAACCCAGGAAAAAAGATGCCCCGGCGCCCCGCTCCAGAAACCGGGCCACACTGTTTGCCACCGGCGCCTGTGTCCTTGGTGTCGTGGCCATTGCCATCTGGGCAGGGGGAAAGGCCCTGATTCCGGAATCCGGCACACCGGCGGAGGAACAGGCTGCGGAATCGCAACCGGCCACCACCGAAACACCGCAGATCAGTGACGCCTCCGGGGACGAAAAGCTGTTCTCCGACACCATGCTTGCGGCGGAGGAAGAGGCGCCGGAAGAGCTTGTCGAGGCGGAACAGGAAGAGGAAACCGATCTCCCGTTCAAACTTGAACAGGTGGCCAACGCCCTGAGCCGGGTCGAACTGGACGAGAACGGCGACATCGTCCTGAACGAGACCGCCCAGACCGTTCTGGAACAGGCCTTCCTGGATGCCCGCATCACCATGGACGAGCAGCAGCTGGAAGAACTGAAGGTGATGATTGAAGCCGGCCTGGGAGGACAGGCGGGGGAACAGGCGGTGCAGATTGCAGAGAAGTTCTACCGCTACAGCAATGCCTTCCGGGAGATTTCCGATACGCTGGCGGTTCGCGGCGATCCCCAGTCCCTGCGCAATGATTACGAACAGATTGCCCGCCTGCGCCGTACTCACCTGGGACCGGAACTGGCCGACGAGCTCTACCACAGGGAGGAGCAGATGGCCCGCTACACCCTTGATGTCATGGCCATCCAGTCGGACCCGGACCTGACCCCCGAACAGCGCACGGAACGACAGCGGGAATTGGCCTCCCGATATCCGGAGGTCATGCCCAACGGCGGGTCGTCCGCCGACCAATCGTCGGAACAGGCTACCAACTAACCCAACCTCTCAGCCACATCCTGCCAGTGCCGGAACACATGCCCTGGCAGGACACTTCCGCTCCCCCGCTGAATCCCCCGCCGCCTATTCGGAGGGCTTTGCCGCCGGCCCGAACCTGGCCCCCACCAACAACAGCACCGGTGTCAGCAACAGTGTCAGGAAAGTGGCAAAGGCCAGTCCACCGGCGATGGCGCTGGATAACTGTGTCCACCACTGGGTTGAAGGCGCATTGACGCCCAGGGACGGCGTCAGCAGATCCACGTTCACACTCAGCACCATGGGCATCAGGCCCAGGATGGTGGTAATGGCCGTCAGCAGCACGGGTCGCAGACGCAGGCAGCCGGTTTCCAGGGCCGCCGCCAGCGGCGCCAGGCCTTCGGCCCGCATCTGGTTGAAGGTATCGATCAGAATGATGTTGTTGTTCACGACGATACCGGCCAGCGCAATGATACCCATGCCCACCATCACCACCCCAAAAGGCTGCCCGTTCAGCAACAGCCCCAGCAGTACCCCGGCCGTCGACAGGACGATGGCCGACAGGATCAACAGGGTCTGGTACAGGGAATTGAACTGGGTCACCAGGATCAGCGTCATCAGCCCGATGGCCACCAGGAACGCAAGCCCCAGGAAGCTCATGGTACGCCGCTGCTCCTCATCCTCGCCGCCATAGAGGATTCCCACCCCTTGCGGCGGCTCCGGCAGACGCTCACGCAACTGGTTCAGCAGGGCGTTGGCGTTGCTGTCAGGCCCCACGTCCGCCTTCACGGTGATCGCCCGCTGGCCGTCCAGCCGGGCAATGGTCCCTGTCTTGGGCGCGGGCTCCAGGCTGATGAACTGGGACAGGGGAACCTGCCCCCGTGACGTGTTCAGGGTCTGCCGCTCGAACTGGTCGAGCTCCCGCCAGGCCCGTGGAACACGCACCGCGATATCCACTTCGTCACGCACTTCCGTCGGGCGGTAGGTAGCCAGCACCAGGCCATTGGTCACCAACCTCACGGAACTGCCGATACTGACCACGTCGGTGCCAAACCGGGCCGCGGCTTCCCGATCCACCTCCAGGCGCCACTCGATACCCGGCAGGCTGCGGTTGTCCTCCACATCCACGAGCCCGCCGATGTCGTCCATGGTGTCCCGCAGCCGTGTGGTGTAATCGTCCAGCACGCTATAATCCGCGCCAGTAATCATGATCTCGATCGGCTTGCCGCCACCGGGGCCCTCTTCCTGCTGCCGGAATTCCAGCCGGATACCGGGAATATCCGCTGTCATATCCCGGAAATCAGCGAGGATCTCCGAAGCCGGGCGACGCTGGTCCCAGTCCACGAAATTGAACTGGAGACTGCCGATCACATCCGGCGCCATCTGCTGATCGGGGCTGACCATGGAGCGCGCATACAGCGACGCCACCTCCGGCATGCCCGCCAGCCGATGCTCCACTTCCCGGACAATGGCATCCCGTTCGTGGATCGAGAGGTCACCCCGCGCCCGGACATGAACCTGGGCCGATTCCGGCTCCACCTCGGGGAAAAATTCCAGGCCATGATGGAAGGCCTTGTAGCTCCAGCCGATCACCGCGATGATCAGCAGGGCACCCAGAAGCGTCAGCCAGGGATAATGCAGCAAACCCGACAGGATCCGACGGTAGCCGGCTACAATGGCACCATCGACAGCCGCTTGCCTCGATCTGCCGCCGCCACTGACACCGCCCATCACCGGCAGGAACACCAGTGCCATGGCCAGGGAGGCGGTGAGGCAGGCAATGACCGTGGCGGGCAGGTACTTCATGAATTCACCCACGGTATCCGGCCAGAACAGCAACGGCACAAAGACCGCCAGGGTGGTGGCGGTTGAGGCAATCACCGGCCAGGACATACGGCTGGCCGCCTCCGCCCAGGCCTTGCGCGGGGACATGCCCTCAGACAGGTTACGGTCCGCCAGTTCCGACACCACGATGGCGCCGTCCACCAGCATGCCGGCCACCAGGATCAGGCTGAACAGCACCACGATATTGAGGGTATAGCCCACCCCCCAGATCAGCAGGATCCCGCTGAGGAAGGCACCGGGAATGGTGATACCCACCAGCGCTGCGGAACGGGGGCCCATGGCGGCAATCACCACGATCACCACCAGCACGATGGCGGTAAGCACGTTATTGAGCAGGTCGGACAGGATGTTCCTCACATCGTCGGACTGGTCCATGGTGTAGCGGACGTCCAGCTCCTCCGGCAGCCTGGGACCGGCGGCGTCCATCAGGCCACGGACCTTGGCCACAGTTTCCAGGATATTGGCCCCGGACCGCTTGGATACCTCAAGCACCACCGCCGGTTCGCCATTGATCCGGGCAAAGCCGGTGGGGTCCTTGAAGGTCCGCTGAAGCACCGCCACGTCACCGAAGGTCACCACCCGGTCGCCGCTCACCTTCACCGGCATGTTCATGACATCCTCGACGTCCTCCACCACACCGGGTACCTTGATGGCCAGCCGCCCCTGACCGTTATCCAGGCTGCCCGCCGCCACCAACTGGTTATTACGGCGCACCAGGGTGGCAAGCTGATCGTAGTCGACGCCATAGCTCTCCAGGACCTGGGGGTCGACCACGATCTCCAGCAGGTCTTCCCGGTCGCCTCCGATCTCCACCTCCAGCACCTCAGGGATACCCTCGATGGCGTCCTGGAGTTCCCTTGCGATGGTGATCAGTTCCCGCTCCGACAGGGGGCCGGACAGGCCAATGGACAGGATCGGAAACAGGGAGACGTTGATCTCATGGACCCGTGGCTCCTCCGCCTCCGAGGGCAGCTCCGCCTTTGCGGTATCCACCTTCTCCCGCACATCCTGGAGGGCTCGGTCGGGATCGAAACCGGCATCGAACTCCAGGATCACCGCGGCATAGCCCTCCGCCGCCGTGCTGCGCATCTCCTTGATGCCCTCGATGGAGCGCAGTTCCTGCTCCAGGGGGCGGACCAGCAGGCGCTCACCATCCTCCGGACTGATCCCTTCCAGGGTGACCGACACATAGATGGTGGGAATGGTGACATCCGGATTGGCTTCCTTGGGAATGGTGCTAAAGGCCGCAAAGCCACCCAGAAGCAGGAAGAGCAGAAGCAGCAGCGTGGTGCGGCTGCGATCCATGGCCGCGTGTATCAGGGTTCGCATGGTTCAGTCCCCCGCGACCGCGGACACCGGCTGGACCTTCTGCCCCTCCGACACGAACCCGCCACCCCGGGTAATCAGCCGCACCGGGAAATCGACACCGGACACCCACGCCCCTTCGGTACCAACGCTCAGCAGCGTCACGGTGGTGAAGGCCACCCGATCACCGTCATCCACATGCAGAACCCCGGGGCGACCATCCGGCCCCAGACTCAACAGCGCGGGGGACAGGTACAGGGCTTCCTCTGCGGGCATTTCAATGCGGACCGACGCACTGCCACCGGCAATACGATAGCCCTGGGGATTGGCCACCCGGGCCTCAACCCGGAAACTGCGGGTTTCCGGATCGGCGGCGCTGGCGACAAACGTCAGTTCCCCATGCAGTTCACGGCCATCCAGCAGACTGACCACGATACCCTGGCCCGGGGCTACCCGCCCGGCCTGCTGCTGCGGGAGGTAACCGCTCACTTTCAGCAGGTCCACCTGCACCACTTCAAACAGGGGCTCGCCGGCCTGCACGAAGGTACCGGTTTCCACGTGGCGGGCGTTGATAATGCCGTCGAACGGGGCCGACGGAGTGAGATAGCTCATGGCCAGGCTGGCCTGACGGAGTTCCGCCCGGGCCGAGGCCAGTTCCGACTCCAGACGCATCTGCTCGGACTCGGATACCAGCCGGTTGGACCTTAGCCGCTCGGCCGCCGCCAGGTCCGCCTCCAGTTGACGGACCCGGGCCCGGGCACCGGCGACAGCTGCCGGTCGATCGTCCTCGGACAGCCTGAGCAGGGTGTCGCCCTCGCTGACGGCATCCCCCAGGGAGACGGAGAGTTTCTCCACCACCCCGCTGAGGCGAGCGTTGACCTCCAGCCGCCGCCAGGGTTCCACCTGGCCCTGCAGGCGGATATCCGGATGAAAGGTGCTGGCCTGGCGAAGGTCCACCTCCACCGAGGGCAGACTCAGCCCCTGCCCTTCCCGCGGGCCCGGTGCCTGCTCCTGGGCCGACCGGAGTTCGCCGGTGGCGAGCCAGGCAATAATCGCCACGGCCAGCGCCAGCGAAAGCCCCATGGAACTCCATCTAACCTTCGACATACCGGCATTCGCTCCCTGACAATGGCAACGGAAGGTCCCTGTTCCGGGGCGTCCGTTATTGTGAAAATCCACACAATTCTACAGAAAGGACCGCAACCCTCAAACGATCGTTTCTTACCGGTCTTTCAGGTCATCACGGACGGTCTGGCCTGCATATTGCTGCTGACAGGACAGCCGATCCGAAAGCCGGACCCGTGAACGGGTCCGGAAGATTCCAACCCTCAAGGGATTGATTCCAGGGAGCCACCATGATGTCAGCAGCCAAGCTATCCCCCCACCCCCATCAACGCCCCCGGGCGGCGGATTATCTGATCGCCTCGAAACGGTGCGAACTCAGGAACCTGGAGCGGTTCCTGCAGATGGGCAAGCTGGTGCTCAGCGTTGGCAACCTGATCCACGAACTCCAGCGGGAGCGGGGCGCATCCAACGTCTTTCTCGGGTCTGGTGGGGACCGATTCTCGGAGGAGCTGACCGCCATGGTGGAAGGCAGCCTTCGCCAGCATGACGCCTTCGAGCATGAGCTGATGGAAATCCAGGCCGAACTGACCCAGGACCCGTCCAGCACCAGCCTCCTCAACAGCCTGGCGGCGGCCCTGCACGGGCTCGAGTCCCTGCCGGCCATCCGCCAGCAGGTCCGCAGGCAGACCATTTCCGCGGAACAGGCCATCGACGCCTATATTGAACGGATCCGCCACCTGCTGACCGTGGTTTTCGAGGCGGCGGAAACCGTGGTGGATCCCACCATTGCGGGCATGATGGTGGCCATGGTCAACCTGATGCAGGGCAAGGAAATGGCCGGCCAGGAGCGCGCAGCCGGTTCCCTGGGGTTCTCCCGCGGACACTTCGACCATGCACTGTCACAGCGCATAGCGCACCTTATTGACGCACAGGAACGGTCCTTCCCGGTGTTCGAACGCTTCGCGGACGAGGAAGTCCTGGCATTGTGGAAACGCCATAACCGGGAGGACTTCTGGCATGACCTGAAACACCTGCGCGGGCTGGCCTGTTCCGTGGGCCGTTACAAGGAACTGGATACGGACCTGGCCGACCACTGGTTTGAGCTGATGACCCAGCGCATCGACGAACTCAAACAGATTGAGGATGTACTGGAAGACCACTTCCACCGACGCTGCATTGCCCGCTACTCCGAGGCCCGCAATGCTTTGACCCATGAGGAGAATCTCATGGAAAGCCTGGATGACAGTGGGCATGCCCCGGACCCGGTACTGGTGGTCTGTGCCAGCGAGAGTGGCGGTGACACCGGCTCATATCGCAGCGACGGCATGGGCCAGAAGCTGGGACGCTCGGTGTTCGACCTGGTTCAGCAGCAGGCGATCCGACTGGATCAGCTCAGCGACGAATTGCGCATCGCCCGGGAGGCCCTGGACGACCGTCGTACCCTGGAGAAGGCGGTGCTACTGCTGATGAAACACCACCAGATATCCGACGACGAGGCCCACAAGCAGTTGCGCAAGGTGGCCATGGACCAGGGCCGCAAACTCACCGAGGTGGCCCGCTCGGTGTTGGAAATGACCGACCTGCTGCGGTGATGCCATCCCCTGGGGGCGTCCCGGGGATGGTCATGCCGGCCCGGAGTTGAGCACGCCCTCCAGATCGGAGACATCCACCAGGGGATCATCCAGGTCCAGCAGCACTTCGGATCTTGCCAGTGTCCAGGCCCGACCGGTGATGTCAGTGTTCACCGCCCTGTAGTGGCTGACGGTGGACTCGCCCAGCAACCGCCCCACGAACGAACTGCCCTTGGGAGACACCGTCTCCAGGGTTTCGCCCTCCCGCAGTTCGCCGTTTTCATACATCAGCGCCATACGCGCCGTGGTACCGGTGCCGGTGGGGCTGCGGCAGATGACACCGGGGTGCACATAAGTGGCGGAACGGGACCGGTACCCACCGTCGACGGGCTCCAGTGGCCCCATGAAGTGGGCAAACGGCAGGGGGCCCACATCCCCCAGTTCCGGATGCTGGTCCGTCACCACCGGGCGGGCCGCTTCCACCATGGCCAGACCAAACTCGATCATGCGGTTGATCTCCCCGGGCATCAGGCCAAATCCCAGGGACTCGGCATCCACCAGTGCGAAGTAGGCGCCACTCCACACCAGGTCGAAGCGGACCTCCCCCCATCCGGGCACGTCCACCTTCATGTTTTGCTCGCAGACAAAGGCCGGCTCGCTGCGGGTGGTCACTGACTGTACCCGGCCATTGGCGTTGTGGGCCGTCACCCAGGCCAGACCGGCGGGAGATTCCAGCACCAGGGTCTGTTCGCCATCCTCCATGGGTACGACGCCGTTCTCGAGAATCGCCGCTGCGGTGCAGATGGTGTTGGAACCGGAATACAACGGGTAGCCCATGGCTTCCATGATGATGTAACCGGCCTGGGCCCTGGGATTGTCAGGCGGTACGATCAGGTCCACCGACATGAAGGGATCGCCATAGGGCTCGTTCAGCAGCCAGCGGCGAAAGCCATCACCGTACTTCTGGATATAGCGCATCTGTTCCAGTACCGAGCCACCGGGCAGATGCCCGACGCCCCGGGTCACAATGCGGCTGACATCGCCACCGGACTGCATATCCACCAGCTCGATGGAACGGGTGCGATGATGGGTTGGCCTGCGGAACTCAAACACCGGCATAGACAGCTCCTCTCTTCTCCCACGTACGGTCGGGAACTACAACATGCATGCCAAGCTGTGCCTTGGTCATGAACTCGGTCTGGACCCCATGGCAATCCGGGAGCCGTGCCCCTGGCGCCGGCTGCGGTCGGATCGTCTTCTGTTCAATGTAGTCCAGCGGCTACGGGAAGTCCCGCCGCAGCCATGGATCGAAAACCTGGCGTCCGGCGCGCCTCACCGGGCAATAACCCGGTATACCGGACTTAGCCGCGGAATCTGCTTGAGCACCACCTGGATCACGGTCATCAGTGGCACCGCCAGCAACACGCCAACCGGCCCCCAAAGCCAGCCCCAGAAGAAGATGGCCACGAAAATGATAACGGGATTGATCGCCATCCTGAACCCATGGATCCAGGGTTCAATGAAGAAACCCACCAGGGAAGTGAGTATGAGATATCCGAGGGGCGCGACCACCATCAGCCATAGTTCATCCAGGCTGGTTGCCGAGACCACCGCCAGCAGCGAGATGGTCAGGATGACACCGAGGTAGGGTATGAAACGTGCCAGCCCGGCCACCAATCCCCAGATCGCCGGGTCCGGCAGGCCCACCGCCCAGCACATCAGGCCGGTCACGGTGCCGATAAGCAGGTTGCTGACTCCGATAACCCCCAGGTACTGGGCTATCTGGCTCTGGGAATCACTCACGATGGTCAGGGCCCGTCGCCGTTGGCCCGCGGGTAACTGGCGAATGAAGTTGTGGATAAGCCGGTCCCCGCTGACCAGCAGGAAATAAGTCAGGGCCAGCGCCAGGGCCAATCCCGCCACACCGTTGCGCGCCTTCTGGATCAACTGGCTACGCCAGGATTCAGCCTGCAGGACAACGGTGGTGGGTTGTGTCCGGTTATCGCCTTCGGCGAGACCGTCCATTGACTCCTCGACCTTACGGGCGGATTCCGTGACTTTTTCGATCTGGTTGCGAAACCCGCTCTGCCCCACCAGCAGCCGCGAGATACCCTGGGGTGCTTCCTCCGCCCATTCCAGTGCCGGAGTGACCACCGCCCATCCCAATCCCAGGATACCGGCCAGCAATGTCAGCACCAGCACCAGCGAACTGACAAAGCGGGGAATGCCGACCCGCACACCACGACTCACCAGCGGCGCCAGTAACAGGCTAGCGAGGATGGCCAGGATGATAGGCAGTACGATCTGGTGGGCAATATAGAGGGTGTAAAGCACACCCAGCCCAAACAGGCCATACAGCGGCGTCGACAGTTCCCTGACTTCCTTCAGCACCTGCCAGCGTGTGGTGGCAGTATCATCGCCGCCGCTCGATGAGTCGGCGCTGTCATGTTCCGGGGACATGGATCTATCCTGAGCAGGAGTGTGTTATCGGACGCGGCTTTTTCCGGCATCGCGAACCGGGTAGTCTAGTGGCTTATATAATGTTTCAACAATAACAATGACAGCGACTGCCAATGCCAAAATATCGCGTTGAACTCACGGAGCAACTGCCCTATCCCCGCGATCGGGTCTTCCAGTTGCTGGCAGACCACAATCGCCTAGGGAGCCTGGTGGGGCTGCCGGTGAAGCGTATCCGCGACAGCGATCAGGCCGACCCCAACGGCACCGGGTCGGTACGCTGGATCGGTGTCGGACCGGTTGGTTTCGAGGAAACCATCCTCACCTTTGAGCCTGACCACCTGATCGAATACTCGGTCACCAGCTTCAGTGCCTTCCGCAACCACCTGGGCCGCATCCGGCTGTCGGGGCCACCGGACGGAGGCACCCGACTGCACTACACCGCCGAGTTTGACGAGGTTGTCCCCTATTCCGGCCGTACCCTGGAACTGGCCGTGGAGCGGGTACTCCGCCGTGGTATCCGCCGCCTGCGCCAGGTGCTGTCAGAGACCGATCTTTGACGAAAGTCAGCTCGATTGACCTGGCGCAATACCATCCTGATGCTCCTGCCCTAAGCTCGCCGCCTGCTCCATCTTAACGTGCCAGGAGGATTGAAGAATGGCAGTCGACCCCATAGTCCTGTTTGATAATGGCCATCACAAGTGCCTGATGTTCGACTCCCTGGTCACCGGCGAGGGTGTCCAGTCCAACCAGTTCCTTATCGTGGATGGCAAACACGAAGCCCTTATTGATCCCGGTGGCGACCTTACCTATACCCCCCTGTCCATGGCGGCATCCCGCCATATGAACATCCGGGAAATGGACTATGTATTCGCCTCCCACCAGGATCCGGATATCATCGGTTCGATTGATCGCTGGATCGTGCACACCAGGGCCAGCATTGTCACCTCCAGACTCTGGGCCCGTTTCCTGCCCCACCTGGCCTCCGACTACGTTACCAACCAGCTCGGAAGCAGTGTCTTTGATCGCATCATTGCCATTCCCGACCGTGGTGCGCGGGTGACGTTCGGGGATACCTATATCCAGTGTCTGCCGGCGCATTTCATGCATTCCGTCGGCAACCTGCAATTCTACGATCCGGTGTCAAAGATCCTGTTCTCCGGTGATCTGGGGGCGTCGATGGGCGCGGCGGAAGACCACAGGCCCGTTAGCAATTTCGATCACCATATCCCCTACATGGAGGGATTCCACCGACGCTATATCGGTTCACGGAAAGTCTGCGAGCTCTGGGCCCATATGGTCCGCACCATGGATGTGGATATGATTGTGCCCCAGCACGGCAAACGGTTCGAGGGCCCTGCCATGGTGACGCGCTTCCTGGACTGGGTCTCAGCCGTGGACTGCGGCATTGACCTGATGACCCGTGATCACTACCAACCCCCAAGGGAGTTTGTATAGTCAGTACCGAAACCCTGCCTGCAAACCTCCAGCCCATGACTTCAGGGGCCAAGTCCACCATCTTCCGTCGCGCCCCTGTAACGGTTTGCAACCGAATGGCGCGACGGAAACAAGACGTTGCACTTCGACATACCACCTTTCCACGTTCACCCCTATAATTGCGACACGGTTCACATAGGCGAGCCATCACCAACACCAGAAAGCCATAACCACACCTGAATTGACACCTGAGGTTACATGTTCGCGTCCGCCAGCCTTCCAGAACGATTCCGTGAGGCCTATGCCCGTTACGAACAGCGGATGATCCGGGAAGTCATGGTGAAAGCGGCCTGGGTTCTACTGGTAGTGAGCGTTTTTGCCCACAGTTCAATCCTGATCCGGGGCGGGTCACTGATTGAAGCGGACACCCTCTGGTCCTACGGCCTGCGGGTACCACCGCTGGCCGTCTGCCTGATCACCCTGGTCATGCACTATCGGCGCTTTCCGGGCCACCTATGGCCCCTGGTGATGCTGAGGCTGATATCCCTCACGGCGATGTCCAGTGTGCTCGGCCTGCTGGTCTTCGCGTACGACCAGGGCGGTACCGCCTTCCGGGTACTGAGTGAGCTGGCCATACTCAGTGTATTCTGTGCCGGACTGGTCAGCCTGCGCGGACTGCGGGGCTGCGTTATCCCGCTGTTCCTTCCGGTCCTGTGCTATATCGCGGTGATGATTCAGCGGGGCCATGAGCCACTGGCACTGGTGGCATCGCAACTCGGCCTTCTCTCCGCCATCGGCATTGCCGCCTTCGTGTCGCACCTGCAGCTCAGGATTCGCGTGCGGGAGTTTATCGCCCGTCAGGAACTCAACGAAATATCCACCGTGGACCCGCTCACCGGCCTGATGAACCGCCGCGCCATGGTCGCGCGGCTGGAATCCGAACGGGCCCGTCACAACCGGTTCACCCAGGCCTTTGCCGTGATCATGCTGGACCTGGACCTGTTCAAGCGGGTCAACGACACCCTGGGACACCAGGCGGGCGATCAAGTCCTGAGGGAGGTGGCCGCCCGGCTCAGGGCCAATACCCGTCAACAGGACGACGTCGCCCGCTGGGGTGGCGAGGAATTCCTGATCCTGTTACCGGATACCGATGAAAAAGGGGCCACCGCCGCCACGAACAATATCCGGGCGGCTCTGCGGAATGCCCCCATAACCACCCTGGACACCTCCCTGAACCAGACCGCCAGTTTCGGCATCGCGGTGTACGACAACAGGGAATCCACGGAGCGGCTGGTCGCCCGTGCCGGCCAGGCCCTGCACATGGCCAAGGAATGTGGGCGAAACCGGGCCGTGGTGGCCTGACCCCGACAACGGCCAATGCTTCGCCCGGGTGTGACGACGGTCAGTGGTCCCTCCGGGTGACTGCGTGTACTATTCGTTTTTTCCGAAGAACCACAGGATCCTGAACATGGGCAGAGCCTACCAGAACCGAAAAGACTCCATGGCCAAGACGGCCGCAGCCAAGACCCGCGTCTACAGCAAGTATGGTCGTGAAATCTACGTCGCCGCCAAGTCCGGCGGCACCGACCCGGACAGCAACCTGACACTACGGGGGCTGATCGACCGCGCCAAGAAAGACCAGGTGCCCACCCACGTTATCGAGAAGGCCCTGGAAAAAGCGAGGGGCGGCGCCGGTGAAGACTTTTCCGCAGCCCGCTATGAAGGCTTCGGCCCCGGCAACTGCATGGTGATCGTGGACTGCCTGACCGACAATCCCAACCGCACCTTCGGCGATGTACGGGTGTGCTTTACCAAGACCAAGTCCAAGATCGGCACCCCGGGTAGTGTCAGCCACATGTTCGACCACTGCGCCATCCTGGCCTTCAAGGGCGATGACGAGGATGTCGTTCTGGAAGCGTTGATGGAAGCGGATGTGGATGTCACGGACATCGAGAACGAGGAAGGTCTGATCACCGTGTTTGCCCCCAACACCGAGTACGCCAAGGCCAAGCAGGCATTGAGCGAGGCTTTCGAAGGGCTGGAGTTCGAGGTGGACGAGATCCAGTTCCTGCCCCAAACCACGACGCCGGTTCAGGGTGAGGATGTGGAGATGTTCGAGAAGTTCCTGGATATGCTCAACGATCTGGATGACGTGCAGAACGTCTATCACAACGCTGAGCTTTGATTGCAGGCTTTGGGGGCGGAGTCAGTTGGGTATCGCTTTCCGGGACACGCCCCGCAAGTACGTCCCTGGCCTATTTTTGCTCCTGCAAAATAGGCATTCCCGCCATCCGTGGCGGTCATAGAGCTCGACGAACGCCATCCCTGGCGTTCGACGGTCCCGGAAAGCAATCCCCAACCGCCTCTTCTGGACACCGGAGTTGCTCTCTGGTGCTGGCCCGCAAGACATAGAGGGCCGGAACAGACAACTAGTCGGCAATATGCACCAACTGCTTACCAAAGTTCTTCCCTTTCAGCATCCCCTTGAACGCCTCAACGGCGTTATCAAGACCTTCGGCCACCGTCTCACGGTACTTCAGGTCACCTGACGCCACCCGGTCCGCCAGGATGCCGGTGATCTCCTGGTGCCTGTCCTGCCACTCAGTGACCAGGAAGAAACGGTGCTCCGGCACCGGATCCAGCGCCTTGAGGACGTGGAACGGGGTTTCCACCTTGCTGGGATCCTCGGCATTGTAGGCCGATACGTAGCCGCAGATGGGCACCCGGGCGCCCTTGTTCAGCAGCGGCGCGACCGCGCGGGTTACCGCACCACCCACGTTCTCGAAGTAGATGTCGATACCGTCCGGACAGGCCGCCTTCAGGTCTTCCTCGAGATTGCCCGCCTTGTAGTCCACACAGGCGTCAAAGCCCAGTTCTTCCACCACATAACGGCACTTCTCAGGGCCACCGGCAACGCCAACGGCGCGGCAGCCTTCCTTCTTGGCAGTCTGCCCCACCACGGTGCCCACCGGGCCTGACGCTGCGGATACAACCACGGTTTCGCCCTTTTTGGGCTCGCCCACGAACATCAGGCCACAGTAACCGGTACGCCCTGGCATACCCGCCACACCCAGGTAGGCCTGCAGCGGAACACCGGGCTTCTCCTGGATCTTGTAGACCATGTCGGCGGTGTCCGGGAACACCGAATACTCCTGCCAGCCGGCGTAGCAGGTCACCAGGTCACCCACCTGGTACTTGTCGGACCGGGACTCCTCAATCCGGGCGACCACCTCGCCGACAATCACCTCACCGATACCGATGGGATCCATATAGCCCTTGCTGTCGTTCATGCGCGGGCGCATGTACGGATCCAGAGACAGCCACAGGGTCCTGGCCAGGACTTCACCCTCCTTCAGGTCCCGGACCGGCTTCTCGATGATCTCCAGGTCGCCGTCCTGGATTTCACCCTGAGGGCGCTGTTTCAGTACAACGGCGCGATTGTTGTAATCAGTCACGGTCGATTCTCCCGTTTTTTGGTTGCGTTATGAAACCGGATTAGGATGAAGCCAAACTCCCGCCGGGTCAAATGTCCATGGAAAAAATCCAGCCATGGCTTCTTGCACTCCGATAAAACCGGGGCTAGGATAATGAATGAACGTTCATTCCTATTTCCCTGAACGTTAGCAAGATTGGCTGACTGTCGCCGTATTACGGTCAGCGCTTTTTCACCAGGCACCCCAACAACCACGACAATCAAGGAGCCCGAACCATGGCCGAGGAAAAGATCGAAATCTACGACATCATGGCCTGCAACGTTTTCTGGAATTTTCCCAATACCGGCCTGCCCCAGGAGCAGCACAAGTTCCTGGTTGCTTTCCACCCCACCGGTGGCCGCCCGGTTCCCGAACTGATCGAAAGCATCAAGGCCAAGGGCCCCGAGGGCTACGAGCAGGAAATCGCCAACCAGACCTTTACCGCCGCCAACTGCAACGGCCATATCTTTGATCGTACCACCAACAGCCACTGGTACATGCTCAACCTGCCCACCGGCTTTATGAAGGAAGGCGAGTACACCATCGAGGTCACTGGCAAGGACGGCATTGTCCGCACCATGTCACGGGTTCAGAAGGACGCCCCCGGCCAGGCACTGATCAAGGCCTACAAGCAGGTGGAAGACGATATCCACGGGTCCTACCGCCCCGCCAATGGCAGCCAGCTTGCGGACGGCACCCCACTGAAGGATATCGAAGTGACCTGGAAGCCACTCAGCGAACTGGCCGGCCAGGATGCCTACTACATCTTCCGCCTGTCGGAGGGCCGTAATGCCAAGGAGTTCGATACCCAGAACCTGGCGTGGTGGGACAACATCTTCCTGCAGCGCTTCACCACGGATCCGGAAGCGGGACTCAACCGGGCCGGTGTCACCATCACCAACGAACTGAAACCCGATACCTCCTACTGCCATTTCACCGAAATTACAGACAGTAATGCCATGGGCGATACCAATATGTGCATTTTCCAGCCCCACCAGACTTTCCGCACTGCGGCAAGGGTCACACAGGGAAACGAGGCAGAAGCAACGACGAACTGATAACCTGATGCATCGGGTAGGGAGGAACCGGTTGGGTTCCTCCCGGTTCACCCTGTCCAGGGTTCAGGGAAACCACTGCAGAGGAACGTCATGGCTTCAACCGCCCAACAAACACAACAAACGGACCCCCAACCCAAGCGCACGGCCATACTGGAGGCCGCCCTCGACCGCTTTGCGGAGCTGGGTGTCAACGGAGTGGCGGTACCGGACATCGCCAACCGGGCACAGGTTGGCACCGGGACCATATACCGCTATTTCCAGAACAAGGAGGCGCTGGTTAACGCGCTGTTCCAGGAGGAGAAGCTGCGATTCGGCGAGTACCTGGCACAGACCCGGGACAGGCAGGGTTCGCCACGGGAGCTGTTCAACCAGCACTGGCAGCAGATGGTCGGGTTCGCCCGGGAGCATCCCAAGTCCTTCCGGTTCCTGGAATTGCAGGACCACCTGCCCTATCTGGATAACCGCTCGCGGGCACTGGAACGTCAGGTGCTCCAACGACTCGTGAAGCCCTCAAGGAACCTGCAGCAACAGGGCGTGTTCCGGACGGACATCCGCGCCGAAATTATCATGGCGACGGTTTGGGGCGCTTTCGTCAACCTGATGAAAGCCGAAAGGGCCGGCTATATCGAACTGTCGGACAAGGACATTAACGATGCCCGCGACGCCTGCTGGCGGATGTGCGCCAGCTAACAATTCACCATCCCAGGGTTGAGCCTGTACCGGGACATAACTCAAAAAAGAACAGGAAGTTGACTATGGCGTACCGAAAATACGGGCAGGCGTCGTCCCGCCCGGGTTTTATTACCTGCTTCATGGCCCTGCTGCTGGTGGGGCTGCTCAGTGGCTGCGAGTGGGAACTCTTCGACAAGAATGCCGACGGAGAGGATGACGACGACGAGCCCACCCCCGTGGCCAGCCAGGTAACCGGTCTGGAATTGGGCGTCAGTGACCTGGACGTGTCACTGCCGGTCTACCGGAATGGCCTGGACATGAGGATTGTTGACGAAATCACCACCGACAACAGCCGGCAGATTACCCTGGAGTCGCCGGGAAGCCCCCTCCAGGAGGCCACCCTGACCCTGATCGAATTTACCGATGGGCTGGGGCGGAACCTTCAGGACAACCCCGGCAAGATTGTCTTCTACACGCCGGATGCCGAGGCCCTGGCCAATCAGTTCGAGAGGTCCGGCGGCGTGGTGACACTGCCCCCCGAGGAACAACCGGGCTTTGGTGTCGTGGGCTTCGGACGCGATCCGGACAATAACCTGATCGAGATCGTCGAGTCGCCCGACGCTCCCCTCATCATGCTGGAGGCCGTGGGTATCGGTGCCAGCGACCTTGAGGAGGCCAGGGACTTCTACCATGATCAGGTGGGGCTGACCGAGCGGTTGTTCATTGAAACCGAAAGCTACGATGAATACATCATGGGCACCCCGGAAGGCCGCCGTTCACTGTCCCTGGTGCTGATGCACTGGAAAGATGATGTGGAGCGCCGCTACCAGGGCAACATCACCCGGGTGCGACTGATTTCAGAGGATCCGGAGGAAGTCACGGAACGGACCCTCTCGGAAGAGGATGATCAGACCCAGGACCTGGACGGCAACCCGCTCATCATCGACGATGAACCGGCGGACCTGACGGTTCCCGATTCCGGAGACTGACCGCCAGCACCGCAACCATCAGGTTGCGGTGTTTCCCTCCCTGCTATGCCAATCAGCCAAAGTGGAAGAAGGCCACCTTGTTGCCATCGTGATCCCGGATATAGGCGCCGTAGAAACGGTCGGGGATACGCTGGCCCGGCTCGCCATCACAGGTGGCACCAAGCTCAATAGCCTTGTGGTAGAGCTTGTCCACCATCTCCTTGGACCCCGGATTGATGGCTACCATGTTGCCGTTGCCCGGGTGATTGGGCTCCTTGTCATAGGGCGTGCAGACGGCCAGCATGGGCTGGCCCATACTCTTGCCCAGGAACGCGATACGCTCCATGTCCATCAGGACACTTGCGCCCAGGTCGGCCAGCAGGTCGCTGTAGAAGGCCTTGGCCCGCCCCATGTCACTGACACCGATAGTAACGTAACCTATCATATCGAAAACCCTTTTTATTTGGTTTGTTTATACTGCTTTCACCGATAGCCGGATATTACCCGAAACAGGAGACCCCGCAGGGATGCACCTGATCTCGTTCAAGCTCGTGGCCGCCGTTATATTTACATTGTTGCTGGCAACAGGTCTTTATAACACGTTCAAACCCATGCCCGCAGGCCTGTCCAGGAGTACGCCGACCCGTCCACTGTACGACGCCCGACTGATTCCGGATGTAAGCTGGCGCACCGCCGCCGGCGGGCATTTCCAGAGCCAGGGCATATTCCGGGAGGTGTTCGACCTGATCGCCCAGGCACAACGGATGATTGTCATCGACATGTTCCTGTTCAATGACAGCGCCCCGGACAGCAGCTTCGAACCCCTGGCCGAAAAACTCACCCAGGCACTGGTGGCGCGCAAGCAAGCGGTGCCGGAGCTGGAAGTGGTGGTGATCACCGACCCCCTGAATACCGTCTACGGCGGCGTGCGCCAGCCCCATTTCGAGCGGCTGCGACAGGCCGGTATCACCCTGGTGGAAACCAACCTGCGTCCGTTGCGGGATTCCAATCCCACCTGGTCCGCCCTGTGGCGGGGATGCTGCCAGTGGTTCGGCAATAATCCGGATGGTGGCTGGCTGCCCAATGCCTTCGAGGATGGCAAAGTAACCCTTCGCAGCTATCTCGCCCTGCTCAACTTCAAGGCCAACCACCGCAAGACCCTGGTGGTGGATGAAGACGACCAGCTCCGGGGCCTGATCACCTCCGCCAACCCCCACGCTGGCAGCAGCCGCCACTGGAACACCGCCATCACCTTCACCGGCCCCGCCGCCCTGGACCTGCTGGCCACGGAGGAAGCGGTCATGACCCTGTCCGGGGTCGCGGTCCCGGACTGGTCACTGCCCGGGAAGATCTACCCCCCGGAGGCGACGGAAGATACCGACCTGCATGGCCAGGTACTGACCGAGGCCGCCATCCGGGAAGCCGCCATCGACCTGATCGACCGCGCCGGCCAGGGCGACCGGCTCGACCTGGCCATGTTCTACCTGTCCCACCGGGGTACCGTTGAGGCGCTGAAGGCGGCCCACAACCGGGGGGCCACCCTGCGGATCCTGCTGGACCGGAACGAGGACGCCTTTGGCCACGCCAAGAACGGCATCCCCAATCGCCAGGTGGCGTTCGAACTGCACCAGGCGGATATCGATATACGCTGGTGCAACACCGCCGGCGAACAGTGCCACAACAAGCTTCTGATGTTGCGGGACAGCCAGGGACTGGCACGGCTGCTGCTGGGATCGGCCAACCTGACCCGCCGCAATATCGACAACTACAACCTGGAGACCTCGATGCTGGTTACCGGCACCGCCGATGCGCCTGTCATGGCCACGGCGACCGAGCTGTTCGAGCGCCTGTGGATGAACGGGCCGGGGTCGACACCGGTATTCAGCCTGCCCTACTCCGCCAATGCCGACGAGTCACGGTTCCGGTACTGGCAATACCGTTTCATGGAAGCCACCGGCTTTTCCACCTTCTGACAGGGCGGATTTCAGTCTTCTTCCCCCCCAGGCACCGGCTGCTCGTGGAAGAAGCGATTGATCTGGTTGGCGTGCTGTTGCGCGTCGTGGTAACCCAGGCTGATCAGTTCCTGGCAGAAGCGGGGGTCGAACAGCAGGTAGCTGGCCAGGCTGGCGGCGGTGCCATGATGCCGGTCAGCGGCACCCACCAGGTTACGCAGAACCAGTGGCATGCCATCCAGGTATTTCTCCGCGATGGCGTTGATCTGCTGGCTGGGGGAAATCTCAAGCAGGTTGACGGGCCGGAAATCCAGCCCCGCCTCCTTCTGCTTCTCCTCCGGAATCAGTTCCAGCAGTCGGTTAATCAGCCTGAGACGGTCGATATCGTAGTCCAGTGTATCCAGAAACATGCCATTGAACACCTGGGCAATCACCTGCGCGAACGTGGGGGTACCTGGTGGTTCCGGTCGCTCGGTGGGGCACATGCTGTTGGCGCTGACCCCGATCACCAGCACCCGGTCGGCCCCCAGCCGCAGTGCCGGGCTGACGTGGGCCATCTGCCGGGTCACCCCGTCGCCGAAGTACTCCCGGTTGATCTGCACCGGTGGAAACACCGTGGGGATGGCCGCAGATGCCATCACATGGTCCAGCCCCAGTTGCGTGCGGGAGCCGGCACGCTGGCCCACCGTCCAGCTTTTCAGGCTATCCCTGCCCTGGAAGAAACACACGTTCTGGCCGGTGGAATAACCGCAGGCGTTGACCCCCAGGGCTGACAGACGGCCGTCGTCGATGGCCGCCGATATGGCCCCGAAGTCCAGTTCCTCCTCAAGCATGGCCCGCAGGGGGCTGTTGTTGAGCAGGGCAACGGGCGAGCCATCCACCTGGCCCATGAACAGACGCCTCGCCACCCCCGTCATGTTGCGGAAGATCTCCAGTGTCTGGCTCTTGTAGATCCGGTTAACGGAAATCTCCGACCAGAGCCCCTCCAGGTGACTGATATTGTGCCGGAAAATGGAACTTCCAGCGGCCATGGAAGCAGCGTTTATGGCCCCCGCCGAGGTCCCGACGATCACTCCGAACGGGTTTTCCCAGTCCGGGTACATATCCGAGATACCCCTGAGCACTCCCACCTGGTAGGCGGCACGGGCGCCACCTCCCGTCAGCACAATACCGGTTTCCATGAACGCCTCCCTGTCCTGCAGAGTCAACGACCCGGGCCCGCCGACCGAAGCCAGCGGACCGGTGTCGTGTTATCGGTTGACCCAGCCACCACAGACCGGGAACACCTGACCCACGAAGCAGCCCGCGGCATCGCTGCACAGGTAGGCGGCAAACTGGGCGTCCTCCCGGGCGCCAACGAGACGCCCGAGGGGCACCTCGCGCTTGAGCCGATCCTGGAATTTCGGGTTCTCCTGGATCTCGGGGGGGAAATAGGTGGGATTGTCCACGAAGTTCTGGGCAATCAGGTTGACCTGGATATTCTCCGGCGCCAGCTCGACGCCAACCGCCTGCACCCAGGCCATCTGCGCACCTCGGGCAGCACTGTAGGTGGAGGCCCGCTTCATCCCCCGCAAGGCCGATGCGCTGCCCATGACCAGCACCCGGCCATGCCCCTGTTCACGCATTCCGGGAAGCAACGCCTGGATAAAACGCGGCAATGGGTCCACCAGCGCGGAGAAGGTATCACGCCACTCGTCCTGGGACACCTCCCCCACCCGGGTGGAGGGGGCGGGTACAGCCAGGTTGGCCACCAGGGTATCGATCGGACCGGCCTCGCGAATAATCCGCTGCGGGGTATCGGGGTCGGTAATATCATCATGGCTGGCAATAACGGTGGCGCCCTGCTCCCGGAACACGTCGCACAGCACGGGGCCCATGAATGCATCGGCCTGGGTGACCAGGATACGTTTGCCCGCCAGAGGGCCTTGAGGGGAATTGTCTGACATGAAAGGGTTCTCCTGCCATTCCTGCGTTGTTGTATTGTCCGCAGTCAGAATAGCCGAGAACCGACCGGCGCGTAAAAGGCCCGGCCAGTTTCAAGCGACGATCACGACCCCTGCTTGCCGCCGGGAGCGCCGGATGGCGCGCCCGCCACCGTGGTATCACCACAGTTCAGCAGGCCGGAACGGCTGAGCCATTCCTCGTCGGGGTAATACTTGAAGACCAGTTGCCCGCCTTTCAGGGAATCCACCACCTGGTGGCTGATTTCCTCCCGCACCGCCGGGCAGCCCAGACTGCGCCCGATACGGCCATAGGTGTCGATCCAGGACGGGTCCACATAGTCGGCGCCATGGATCACAATGGCCCGTTGACGCGCGTGGTCATTGAACCCCGGCTCAAGCCCGTCCAGGCGCAGTGAATAGCCATGCTTGCCCCGGTAGCTCTCCGCCGCCCGGAACAGGCCGATACTCGACTGGTGGCTGCCCTCGACATTGGAGAAGCGGGTGGATTCCAGGTCTCCGGAGTTACGGCCATGGGCGACCAGGTCGCGGATGATCAGGCTGCGCTGACGCAGGTCGAATATCCATAGCCGTTCCTCACTGGAAGGCAATGAGAAATCAATCACCGCCAGCCTGTCCGGGTAGCTTTCGCCATTGCGAACGGCACACTGGGTGGCCATCAGGGCGTAGCGAAGCACGTCGGGGTTAAGGTTGGGCGCGGAGCCGGCGAGCCCGGAAAACAGGCTGTCTCCGGTGACCGCTGCTAGACTGGTGATTGAGGGCAGGCTGAACGAAAGCGCACAAACCGATACCAACAGAGCGCGTTTCAGGCCTCTGACTACCATTTACCATTCCTCATGCCATGGTCGGGGGATTCTGACGTTGCCGTGCCTGCCACTAGGGTGCCGGCGATTCAATGGTCACTATTGTGCAATAAATTCCCGGGAATAATCTGGGAAACGGGTCGAATTGTACAAAATCCATACAAATTGCAACATATTGTACGCGCAGCGACGGCTGCTGGAGGACGCTCGGTATGCGGGACTCGAGCCCAGGGGCATCTTTACGTCACTCCGTGGTCCAGACCCTCGGTGCCGCCGGCCTGTGGCTGACCCTCTCTTGCCAGGGGCAGGCACAGAGCCTGCAGGCCGGATGCCCGGCAGCGCCGGAACCACCGGCCTTTGTGGAACAGGCCGTCAGTGAGCTGGCCAACATCCAGACCCATACCGAGCGCTGGCGTGACCGCCTGCAATGGCAACGGTTGCTGCGGGAACTGGACCGGCTCAGGTTTGATGGCCTGAACCCCCAGAACTACCAGCTGTCCGACCTGGCACGGATTGCCGACCAGTTATCGGCCGACATACCACCCACCCCCTGCCAGGCCGAGCTGGCGACCCTCACCCTGGTCTGGTCCCTGTCGGACCTGGCCTGGGGCCGGCTGGACCCACAGGAACTGGGCCTGATGTGGCACCAGGCACCCAAAAACCCGGATGCCGAGCAGTTTGCCATCGACATCCACCGCGATTTCCACCACCGCAAGGGCCTGCGACAGGCCTATCAGCGGTCACGTCCGTCCATTGCCCGATACCGGAACCTGCGCGCTGCCTACCGGGAGCAACACCGTCACCTGCCGGTGAGTTGGCCACCGGTGCCGCCGGGCCCCACGCTCAGGCAGGACGACACCGGTCCCAGGGTGGACGCCCTCGTCGCCCGCCTGACCGCCCAGGGCTACCTGGCCGGATCGGCGATTCCGTCCAACCCGGAGGCGATACCGCCGGAGCAGACCCGCTTTGACCAGCACACCACCCAGGCTGTAAAAGCCTTCCAGCGCGACCACGGCCTGGATGACGACGGACTGGTGGGCAAGGCCACCCTGGAAGCACTGAACCTGGCACCGGGGGCCTGGAAGGCCCGCACCCGGGCCAACCTGGAGCGACTGCGCTGGATGGCCCCCTACCTCACCGACGACATGGTACTGGTGGATATTGCCGGCGCCCGCGTCCAGTTGTTCCGGGACGGCGCGGAGGTCTGGCACGGCAACACTCAGGTCGGCCGGCCGGAACGGAAAACCCCGGCACTGACCTCAGCCATCAGCCACATCACCGTTAACCCCACCTGGACCATTCCGCCCACCGTGTTCTATGAGGACACCCTGCCGGCGATCCAGGCCGACCCCGACTACCTCGAACGCAACCGGCTGACGGTACTGGATCGCAGCGGCACGCCACTGGACCCGGACCAGGTGGACTGGAGCCAGCCCGGCAACCTGATGCTCAGGCAGGCCGCCGGCCCCGGCAACGCCCTGGGCGAAGTGGCCATCCGGTTCCCCAACCCCTTTGCGGTTTACCTGCACGACACTCCCTCCCGCTGGCTGTTCGACACGCCGGACCGTTTCTACAGCTCCGGCTGCGTGCGGGTGGAGAACGCGGTGCAACTGAGCGAGCGACTGTTCCGGGAAGCACCGGAGAGCCTCCGGCGCCGGGTCACGGAGACCCGTCTCTCGGGGGAAACCCGTAATATCTCCCTGTCGACCAGAATTCCCCTGGTCATGGCCTACTGGACCGCTGAAGCGGGCCCCGATGGTCGGGTACGGTACCGCCCCGACACCTACGGGGAAGACCGGCTGGTGATCGACCTGCTGGATGATGAGCCATGAGAAGGGCGTCACGACGCCACGGCCTGGGCCAGCTTCCGCCCCCACCAGGTGTCCGGGTCGGATCGCCAGGCTGCATGATGGAGCCAGGCCAGGGTATCGCTGTCACGGCAGAGGTGGCTCAGTTCGGCGCGGTCGAGGGCTCCGGGACCTCGGTCAAGGCAGCGCCGGGCCAGTGTCTGCAGGGTTTCCCGCCGCAGCCGGCCCGGGTGGCTGCGCGCCAGGCTGCAATGCATGGCATTGACCGCCGGTAACAGCACCGCTTCCTCAAATCGGGTCAGCTGTCCCAGGGGAGGCAGCAGTGACTCTTCATCGTCAGTATCCTGGAGCAGGCGGCTGGGTGCCGTTTCCTCCGGCGTGCACAGGATGCCAAGCCGACACAGGCACTGCCCCGCCCTCACCCGGCTGAGCCAGACCGCCGTCGGGGCAGACAGCACCAGGGGCACGGCCACCGGCAATGACCACAGGAAAAACAGCGGATCCAGGTACCAGGCAAACGCCGACCAGGCCAGGCCAATGGCCATGCCCGGGGCCTGGGAGACCAGGGCCTCGCGCCAGCGGGTCTCCTCGGTCCGGTTCTGCCCCGCCCAGCGGAGGGACAGGTTGAACAACCCACCCAGCACATAGGCCGAGTGGGCCAACATCTTGATGGGCGCCAGCAACACCGAAACCACGGTCTCCACCACCACGCTCACCAAGGTCCGGAAAACGCCGCCAAAGGACCGGGCCCGGCGATGGATCAGGGCATCGAGCCAGGCAATCAGCTTGGGCGCGAACAGCATGGTGACCGTGGTCAGGGCCAGGGTCAGGGCCAGCCCGGGGCGCCATTCCGGCCACAGCGGGAACAGCCCCGGCTGATCGTCCGGAAAATAGTCGATGGGCATCAGGGCAAGCTGGGCCGCCTCCACGGTGGTCAGTGCCAGGAACAACAGCCACAGGGGCGAGGACAGGTATCCCATGATGCCATTGAAGAACGCCATCCGGTGGGCAAACCGCAATCCCGGCGCCCTCAGCATGATCCACAGGTGCTGCAGGTTGCCTTTCGACCAGCGACGATCCCGGGACAGCTCGTCCGCCAGGCTCGGCGGTGATTCCTCGTAACTGGCACCCAGGGAAGGCTCCAGCCATACCTCGTAACCCGACCGCCCCATGAAGGCCGCCTCGACGAAATCATGGCTCAGGATGGGCCCGCGAAACAGGCCCGCTCCGGGCAGCTTGCGCAGACCACAATGGGCCATGAAGGCATCGGTCCGCAGGATGGCATTATGCCCCCAGAAGGCCGCATCGCCCATCTGGATACCGGCAAGGCCGGTGGCAAAGAGGGGGGAGTACAGCCGGTTGGCGAACTGCTGGATACGGGCAAACAGGGAGCGCCCCCGCACCACGCCGGGTGCGGTCTGCAGGATACCCACCCGGGGTTCACGTTCCATCAGGCGAACCATCCGGATCAGGGTGTCCCCCCCTATCAGACTATCCGCATCCAGCACCACGGTGTACCGGCTGCGACGCCCCCAGCGACGCAGGAAGTCCGCCACGTTGCCGCTCTTGTAGTTCAGGTTGAGGGTACGACGACGGTAGAACAGACGCCCATTGGCGTTGAGTTCGTTGCACAGGCCCTGCCAGGCGGCCTGTTCTTCCAGCCATACTTCCGGGTCGCGGCTGTCCGAGAGGATATAGAACTCGAAGTGCTCGATCTGCCCGGCCCGTTCCAGGTCCCGGTAGATGGCCCTCAGGCCCCGCAATGTTCGCTGCACCGGTTCATGGTAGATGGGCATGACCACGGCGGTTCGCGTCAGGGGCGTTAACGCCAGGTCCCGCTCGCTGTGCCGGCGGGCCAGCGACCAGCGGTCACCGCCTGCCAGCCGGAGCACGAAACCGTAGACTGCGGTCCAGAAACCGACGGCAATCCAGGCATAAAGAATCGCAAACAGCCCCGCCAGGCCAATCTCGATCCAGGTGCCCCCATGGTAGGGCAATACCCGCAGCATCAACCAGGTGGCCACCAGGGTCTGCCCCAGCACCAGCGCCGCCAGCAGAAACCGCCGAACCGTTGCCACCAGTTGCCACCGACCGCCAACCGATACCGCTGACGACACCGCATTCAGGTCATACGGGAGGCCCATAACCGATACTCCCTCGACGAATGGGTGGGCGCTGCACCGGCAGGTCCAGGTCCGGAAGGCTGAACACCTCCGGCAGGCGATCAAACACCATGGCCAGTACGCCGCCAGGCATGGCCCCCGGGCCATCACAGGCTGCGCTATCGGCGTCTCTCAGGCACTCGTCGATCAGGGTCAGCGCCCGTCGACAGACCTCGGGGGACGGTTCCACCCCGTAGTTCCGCAGGTAGAGCATCACGCGATCGAGAGCGTACTGACAAATGGCTTTTTCCACGGCTCTCTCCTATGCACCTATGACCCAGGCATTCATCAAACCCGGCCTTCATCAACCCTGCTTCCAACCACCCGGTCCGGCCTCCGCTACTGGGATCGAATATCGAGACCCGGCGGCAACTCGTAGGTCCAGGTCTCGGTCAGGGGTTCACCCTCCCGGGATAGATAGGCTCTCAGGTCCAACGTCTGGTCCGGGGGTGGCTTTACCAGCATCGACAGGCGCCATTGGCCGGTCGGCTCCGAATACTCCACAAAGTGCTCCAGCACCCTGGTGTCACCGACCGCGCTGACATGGCTGACCACGTCCGCCCCGGGATCGGTCTTGTCCAGGGCACCACCGGCGAAATCCACCAGGATCCGGTAGGCCCCATCCTGATCACCTCCCCCGATGCGGTTGCCATCGCCCACGAAGGTGTTCATGGCCGCACCGGCGGGGCTTCCGGTGATATCCGGCGGCCCGAAGGTCAGGGTGTAGGCCAGTTCCACGCTGTCGCCCGCGCCGGGAGATTCCTCCGGCGCCCAGAAGGCAACGATGTTGTCATTCACTTCCGAACGGGTGGGTATTTCCACCAGCACCACGTTGCCCTTGCCCCAGTCACCCCGGGGCTCGACCCAGGCGCTGGGCCGACGTTCATAACGGGCTTCCAGGTCCTGGAAATCACGGAAGTCCCGGTCCCGCTGGATCAGCCCGAACCCCTTTGGGTTATTGGCCCGGAGATAGCTCATGCGCAGCGAGGCCGGATTGATAAGCGGACGCCACAGCCACTCTCCGGAATCGCCATCCACCACCAGCAGGCCGTCGGAATCATGGGTCTGGGGCCGCCACTCCCCCAGGGGGCGGAGTGTGTTCTCACCGTAGTAGAACATGCTTGTCAGGGGCGCATAGCCCGCCAGACCCACCTGGTTGCGGAAAAACAGCTGGGCCTGAACGTCCACCTCCAGCGCATCACCGGGCCGGACGGTGAACCGGTAGGCGCCGGTCAGGCTGGGGCCATCCAGCAGGGCGTAAAGCACCATCTCTTCGGCACCTCCCGCCGGCTTTTCCAGCCAGAACTCGATGAACGAGGGGAATTCCTCACCACTGGACAACCCGGTGTCGATGGCGACCCCGCGGGCGGACAGGCCAAAGCCATCGCTACGCCCCACACCACGAAAATAACTGGCACCGGCGAACGCCAGGAACTGATTGTTGATGTCCGGCCCGCGCAGTGGGTAGGTCAACCGGAAACCGGCGTATCCCAGGTCGGCGGGAATCCGTTTGGCGAATTCCTCGCTGGGATAGGAGAAGTTGTCGCGGGCAAAGGGGATCGGCTGGACCTCTCCATCGCGGATCTCATTCAGCGCCACGGCGTGGGTGAAGTGCTTGCCGGCCGGGGTCAGCATCACCTGGAAGGGCGAGTCGGAATCGCGCCAGAGGTTGCGATCCTCCCGGAAACGGATCTCCTGGTAGCGACTGTATTCGATCTCCCTGAGAAAGTCCGGTATCCCCGGAGGCGCACTCCAGCCCTGCTGGGCCAGGTCCCGGGCCTTTGCGGCCACATCCGAGAAACCGAAGGATTCAGCAGCGGTAGCCTTCGACGCCACCAGACAGATGCACAGCAGTCCTGCGAGCGGACGTAGCATACGTGGGGTTCCCTGGGTGTGTTTTGGCAATAGGGGCAGACGCCCCGAATAAACATGACATCCCTGTTTGTAACCCCGCCCCGGTCGGGCAGCAAGTGACGTCTTTGTAAGCCATTCGACACAAAGGCGGAACAGGCGCTAGTGTCCCGTCTGGGTAATTCGTTAACCTACTGAGCCACTGAGGGCCTTGATAGCAAGGCGCGGTGGCGAAGGTTTGGTGGTTCCAAATCGAGCCGGCGCAACGCGG
>NZ_JAVVLT010000084.1:0-46428 GCF_036224885.1 Marinobacter sp. OP 3.4 | reverse complement strand
ACGCCGCCCCAGGAGGGCGACGTCACGACGAACTCGACTTTTACAGTTCTTGGGCGGTGGGCCGCAAGATAATCTCGTTAATATCGACATCGGCCGGTTGCTCGATGGCATAAACGATGGCCCGCGCCACGGCATCGGCATCAATCGCAACGCTGTACAGATCTTCTGCCGCTTTCTTGGCATTTGGATCGGTAATGGTGCTGGTGAGTTCGGTCGCTACGGCACCCGGTGAGATGTTGGTGCTGCGAATCTCATCACCGGCTTCCATCCGCAAGCCTTCCGAGAGGGCTTTGACTGCGAATTTCGTTGCGCAGTAAACAGCGGCACCGGGGAAGAGCTTGTGACCGGCGACAGAGGACAGGTTTATCACGTGGCCGCTGTGCTGTTCCCGCATGGTGGGCAACACCGCCGCAATGCCGTACATCACACCTTTGATGTTTACATCCACCATCTGGTCCCACTCGTCTACCTTGAGCGCATCCAGCGGTGCCAATGGCATCAAGCCGGCATTATTGACCAGCACATCGATCCTGCCAAAAGCTTCTTTTGCCGAGGCGGCCAGGGCTTCCACCTGTTTGCGGTCGGTTACATCGGTGACCTGCCAGATGACTTCGGCGCCCTTGGCACTCAGGTCCTCAGACAGGGCTTTCAGGCGGTCTTCTCGGCGTGCTGCTAGCACCAGTTTTGCGCCGCGGTCGGCCAGGCGGCGGGCCGTAGCTTCACCGAGGCCACTGCTGGCGCCGGTGATAATCACAACTTTGCTATTGATCAGATCGTTGGTGTTGCTCATGGTTTGTTTCCTTTTGGTGATAAAAGTTTTCTTCAGGCGCTGACTTCGAGTTCTTCCAGCGTTGGGTAATCGGTATAGCCGCGCTCATCGCCGCCATAAAATGTGCTGTCGTCCCACTTGTTCAACTCGGCGTGCTCGCGGAAACGCGCCGGCAGGTCGGGATTGGCAATAAACGGACGGCCAAAGGTGACCAGGTCACAACGGCCAGCGCTGATGCGCTTGCGCGCTTCCTCTGCGGTATAGGCACCGTTGGCAATATAAGTGCCCTTGAATCCGGCCTTGATAACGTCGATCACTTCTTCCGGGCGGCCATTGGCATGGTTGCCCTGGAAGGAATCTTCAACCACTTCCAGATAGGCAATGCCCAGATCATTGAGGCGACTGGCAAAAGCACCGAAGGTTTCCACTGGATCTTCGTCATACATGGCATTGAAGCTGCCGGTCGGGCTGATACGCACACCGACGTTTTCTTTACCCCAGACGTCGATGACCGCTTTCACCACCATCAGCGGCAGGCGCATGCGGTTTTCCACCGCACCGCCAAATTCGTCGGTGCGCTGATTGCTGCCGCTTTTGAGGAACTGGTCCAGCAGGTAGCCATTGGCAGCGTGTACCTGAACACCGTCGAACCCTGCGGACTTGGCGTTGATGGCGCCCTGACGAAACTGCTCTACGATAGCCGACATCTCACCTGCGTCCAGAGCTTTTGGTTCCGGCACATCCACCATTCCTGAATCGGCACTGATGAAGGTTTTCGCACCCTCAGGCTGGATGGCAGACGGAGCCACTGGCTTATTGCCATCTGGCTGCAGGGCGGTGTGGGAAATCCGGCCTACGTGCCATAGCTGAGCGTGTATGCGTCCACCGGCCATGTGCACGGCAGTTGTTACCTTCTTCCAGCCCACAACCTGTTCCGGGGAATGAATGCCTGGGGTAAACGCATAGCCTTTGCCCTGGGGCGATACCTGAGTGGCCTCGCTCAAAATCAGGCCCGCATCGGCGCGCTGCTGGTAGTACCGGGCATTCATCTCATTCGGGATATCGCCGGGCTGAGTGGAACGGGCCCGGGTGAGGGGCGACATCAGTACCCGGTTGGGAAGGGCAAGATCGCCCAGAAGATATGGCTGAAACAGTGGATCGTTTGGATTGCTCATTAAGTATCCTTCCTGAGGATGAAATGATTTTAATTAGACCAGTCTACTAGTCGAATGGCGAAAAAAAAGGAAGTGTCAGGCAATGCCAAGACACTGACGGAAAAAGACGGAAACAAAACGCTCCATCGGCTCGGTGCTCTTCAGGACTTTGGCTCTCAGGATGGCGCCCTCCCAGCCTGAAAGCAGAAAGCTGGCTACATCGGCGGGAACGATGGATTCATCCACTTCTCCAGCCAGTCTGGCTTCTTCAATGCAGCGCTCGAAACGCTTTTCCCAGCCTTGAAATACAGTATCCAGACGTTTGCGGAAAACTTCATCTTGGCCGGCCAGTTCCTGGCCAAGATTGCCAATGAGGCAACCGCGGGTGAACTCGCAACTGGTCATGGTTTCCTGGCCGGTGTCGAAGTAGGCGCGAAGACAATCAAGGCAGGAACGACTGGTGTCGTTGAAAATCCGATCCAACTTTGCGTCATATTCCTCGGCGAAGAAATCAATGATGGCGAGTCCGAAATCGTTTTTACTCTTGAAATAATGGTAGAACGACCCTTTGGGCACGCCGGCCGATGTTAGTACGCCGTTGATGCCTGTCGCGCCAAACCCTTTCTGGCCGATCAGGTCGGCGCCGGTCTGGATGATGTGGTAACGCGTGTCAGTGGATGTCATGGTTGCTATAATAGACCGGTCGTCTACAATGAGTCAAATTCGTATAACCCGAGACATGTTGTCCGGAATAGCCGAATTACCCCTGAACTGTATTGAAGGAGTCTGCCAGTGATCAAATCCCGTGCCGCCGTGGCATTCGCGCCTAACAAGCCGCTGGAAATCGTAGAAGTTGACGTTGAAGCGCCAAAAAAAGGCGAAGTCCTGGTTCGCATCGTTGCGACCGGTGTTTGCCACACCGATGCCTATACCTTGTCCGGCGCCGATTCGGAGGGCATTTTCCCAGCCATTCTGGGCCATGAGGGCGGCGGTATTGTCGAAGCGGTTGGCGAGGGCGTGACGTCTGTAGAAGTCGGTGATCATGTTATTCCGCTGTATACGGCCGAGTGTGGGCAGTGCAAGTTCTGCACGTCCGGGAAAACCAACCTCTGTGGCTCCGTGCGTGAGACCCAGGGTAAAGGTGTGATGCCCGACGGCACCTCCCGCTTCAGCTACAAGGGTGAGCCGGTATATCACTATATGGGCTGCTCCACCTTCTCCGAGTATACGGTGCTGCCGGAAGTCTCGCTGGCAAAAATTCCCAAGGAAGCGCCGCTGGAAAAAGTCTGCTTGCTGGGCTGTGGCGTCACCACCGGTATCGGTGCCGTGCTCAATACTGCCAAGGTGGAAGAAGGCGCCACTGTAGCCATCTTCGGCCTGGGCGGTATCGGCCTGGCGGCGATTATTGGCGCCAAAATGGCCAAGGCCAGCCGCATCATCGCCATTGACATCAACCCGGGTAAATTCGACATCGCCAAGGACCTGGGCGCCACCGATGTGGTCAACCCCAAGGATTACGACAAGCCGATCCAGGAAGTCATTGTGGAAATGACCGACGGCGGGGTGGATTATTCCTTCGAGTGCGTCGGCAACGTCCAGCTGATGCGCTCGGCCCTGGAGTGCTGTCACAAGGGCTGGGGCGAATCCATCATTATCGGGGTGGCCGGTGCCGGTGAGGAAATCAGCACCCGTCCGTTCCAGCTGGTCACGGGCCGAGTCTGGAAAGGCTCTGCGTTCGGCGGGGTGAAAGGCCGCACCGA
Organism: Marinobacter sp. OP 3.4; assembly: GCF_036224885.1. Classification (NCBI taxonomy): domain Bacteria; kingdom Pseudomonadati; phylum Pseudomonadota; class Gammaproteobacteria; order Pseudomonadales; family Marinobacteraceae; genus Marinobacter; species Marinobacter sp. OP 3.4. The sequence goes on along the minus strand of NZ_JAVVLT010000084.1, from coordinate 42,745 downwards.
GCTGCCGGGCTACGTGGAAAAGGCCAAGACCGGAGAGATTCCGCTGGATGTCTTTATCACTCATGACATGAAGCTTGAACAGATCAATGACGCCTTTGACCTGATGCACGAAGGCAAAAGCATCCGTTCGGTGATTCACTTCTGATGTTCCGCTTTCGCTTCCGTCTGCGTTACGGTGAATGCGACGCCCAGAGCGTCGTGTTCAACGCCCGGTATGCGACCCTAGCGGGCACCGGTCATAAGTTATCTGGTGCTAAGTTCCCGCAAAGAAACGAAGAAGATCCCTGGCGACGACCGGCCACTCCCGCTCCGCCTGAAATGTGTGACTCATCCCTTCGTAGGATTTGAAATGACCACCCTCGCGTTTGGATCAGGCTCCTCCAGTCGCAAACAAAAGTAAACATTTGAAACCGATTACACCTTTATCTTTTTCGCAACGGCGTCAGTCAATGCTTCCGCCAGAGCGCGCACGCGCCGAGACTGTGATCGCCCCGGAGGAAACATCATCTGAAGAGGGGTCGGCGGCGGGCTGTACCCCTGCAACAGAGGCACCAGCCTCCCGGATTCAATGTCGGGCCCAACTTCCAGTTCTGACTTGAGGGCAATGCCAAGGCCATCAAGCGCCCATCGTCGCACTAAAGAGCCATCATTAACTGTCTTATTGCCACGCACCGTCACACTCATTGGGCTTTTCTCGGTACCAAAGCGCCACACATTGTCAGGGATCGCTCCGAACCGCATGACCAAGCAGTTATGTCGAATCAGGTCGGCAGGCTCTTGCGGTGCGCCATGTGCAGCAATGTATGCAGGAGATGCGCAGACAATCCGGCGATGGTGTCCAAGGTTTCGGGCCCTCAAGGTGCTGTCTGTCAACGTGCCAAAGCGCAACGCAAGATCGAAACCTTGGCCAACGATGTCCACATATCCGTCGGACAGGTGCAATTCGACTGAGATCGCGGGATGCTCAGTTGTGAAGGTCGAGATCACATCCGAAACGAAACTGCGGCCCAGACCGATCGGTGCACTGATGCGGATCGGCCCCGACAGTGTCTCGGCCCCGTGGCGGATTCGAGTGTCGAGGTCATCGATCTCGGCCAGCACCTCTTTGGCACCACTAAGCAAGGTCCGGCCTTCTTCGGTCAGGCTTAGCGACCGTGTGGTGCGGTTGAAAAGAACAACGCCGTAATGTGCTTCCAGAGCGGCAAGCCGCTCGGAAACCGTGGTTGCAGAAAGGCCCACCTCACGGCCGGCAGCGACAAGACTGCCTTTCTCGGCGATGGTTAGAAAAAGGCGGATGTTATCAATCAACATTAAAAGGAAGTTCCGAATTATCTCTTGTGATCTTATCGATTTATCCGACCATGGCAAACAGTTAAATGACTCGGCCTCTGTCAGGAAATTCCGAAAACCGAAGGCGATCGGGTTACTGGAACAGGGTATCTCCGTAAAAAATAATGTCCGGATTTTCCGGATTATTATTTCGTGTTTCGATCGTTTATCCGGCAATGGAAGGCTTGTACATTTGGTCCATCGAAACCGTCGTCACAAACAGTGGCGTGCCGTGCATCCCAAGCCACTTCTGGAGAACGAAAATGAAAGCTATCGGCTATACCATTAATGGCGCAATTGACCGCGCCAACGCCTTGATCGACCTTGAGATCGAAAAACCCACCGCGACCGGCCATGACATCCTCGTCAAGGTCGAGGCCGTGTCGGTTAACCCGATCGACACGAAAATCCGCCAAAGCCGCGCTGCCGAGGGCGGTACGCCAGTGATCCTCGGTTGGGACGCCGTGGGCGAGGTTGTAGAAATTGGCGACAAGGTTAGCCAGTTCAAAACCGGCGACAAGGTCTGGTATGCGGGTGCGATCAACCGCCCCGGCACCAATGCCGAATACCACCTCGTTGATGCCCGCATCGTCGGCCACGCGCCGAAAAGCATCGAAACGTCCGCAGCTGCCGCCTTGCCCCTGACGACACTGACAGCCCAGGAGATGATCTTTGACCGCCTGAAGGTCACCGATTCCGTGCCGGGTGCCGCGAATGCCATCGTGATCATTGGCGGCGCGGGCGGCGTTGGCTCTATTGCGATACAGCTTCTGCGCGAGCAGACCGATCTGACCATCATTGCAACGGCCTCGCGCCCCGAAACGCAAGAATGGGTCAAGGAGCTGGGCGCGCATTATGTCGTGGACCATTCCAAATCCTTGTCGGAACAGATTGCAGCCCTGAACATCGGCGCGCCAGGGTTCGTATTTTCGACCAACTATTCCGAAACCTACGTGCCGCAGATCGTCGAATTCATTGCGCCTCAGGGTCGGTTTGGCCTGATTGACGATCCTGAAGTGTTTGACATCATGCCATTCAAAGCTAAGGCCGTGTCGATTCATTGGGAGCTGATGTTCACGCGTTCGCTGTTCACCACCGACGACATCGCGCGTCAGGGTGAAATCCTGGATGCCGTCGCTGCTTTGATCGACGCCGCGAAGATTCGTTCGACCGCGACCGAGAGTTTCGGGACGATCAATGCCGAAAACCTCAAGCGCGCCCATGCCCTGATTGAAAGCGGAAAAGCGAAGGGCAAGATCGTTTTAGAGGGTTTCTGAAAGGCAGGTGAGCAGGCTTGATCAGGTCATAAAATTACCTGTGAAAAGCTCAACGGATAACTTGCTGACCAAAGTGGTGAGAGATCAAGGCGCTTGGAGCGTTTGCGTTTTTGGGGTTGGCGGTGACTGCATTGATACTTGCCGCCACGGCAATGCAAAACAGGATGAGCGTATGGCACTGAACGATCTTCTCTGGCGGCGACCGCGCCATTACATGGATGTGGATGATGCACACGACCATGTTCACTGGGTCGAACTGTTCTTCGATCTGATCCATGTTGTCACGATCTTCATTCTGGGGAACTAACTTTCCCACCATCTGGACTGGCCGGGCTTCTGGATTTTCACCGGTCTGTTCCTGGCGATTTTCTACGCCTGGGCAGACAGTTCGGTCTACAACTCGCTGTATATCTCCACGGACATGCCGCATCGCGTGGCGATGGCACTGCAGATCGTGACGATGATGGTGATTGCGGCGGCGATTCCAGACGTGGGCGGTAAAGGCTGGGTGTATTTCGCGCTGGGCTACGCGCTGAATCGGGCACTGACGGCCTATTTGTATTGGCGTGCGCGTTGTGTCGACAGCGCGGGTAACGAGTTGGCGCAGGAGCAGGGGCGGAATTTCTTCGTATTGGCCGGGTTGTTCGCGGTGTCGGCTTTTCTACCAAAACCACATGCTTACTGGGTTTTCGGTGCCGGCGTGGTAGCCATTCAGCTGCAGTACATGCTGCCGCGCGTCGGTACTCTGCGTTTCGAGCGCTTCGTGCCGAGTCTTGGCCATATCTCGAAGCGTTTCGGCCTGCTGATGTTGATTCTGCTGGGAGAGGGCTTCTTCAAGCTGGTGCTAACGCTGGCGGATAAGGGCATCTATAAGGTTGGCGCGGGGACGCTTTTCAATGTGACCATGGGCGGTTTGTCTCTCTTCGCGCTGGCCTGGATCTATTTCGACAGCGTCGGCAATGCGAAGCCGAAGAGCCGCCATGTCGATGTACTGGTGGGATACTGGCTGGGACACATCGCGATCCTTTGGAGCGCGGTGGCGATTAGCGTCGCGCTAGCCGGTGAAGTTTATGTCGGTCTGCAGGAGCCTTATCCTGAAGGCTATGGTGCGCTCGGTTCGGTCGGCCTCGCCGTTTTTCTTGCGGCGCTCTGGACGCTGCAGCGGATGGTGGCCAATGACGATGCCAACTGCCACTACCACAGCACTGGTTTGAGGGTGTTCGGTATTTTCATGGCCTTGGTCCTATTGGCCGTTCACCCTTTCGTGCCGTCGATTTTCGGCAACGCTCTTTGGGGGCTGGCGCTGTTCTCACAGATTGTCGTGCCGATTTATCGAGCTGTTAGGTCGATAGGTACTGCTGATGGCCACTAGCTGGCTGTCAATAAATCGAGCGGTGTCATTTACTGAGCACTGTCCAAGCTCCGCTTCTCGGCTCGGGCTTGTAGTGAACAGTACTTATGAACGTTCGCTTTGCGACCCCTGGTCACATTCCGGGCTCTGAGAAAAAGCGCAGGCGTTACGCCCGAATCTGAATGCCCGCTTTGCGACCGTAGCAGCTAAACAAAAGCGGTAAGCGTCCGGCTATCACACCTTGTCAGGTATAGCCGGCTTCCAGTTGTGGGGCAACAGCTCGTCGATGGCGTTGTTCTTCTGCGTCGGCAGGCGGGTCAGCACATCCTTCAGGTAGGCATAGGGATCATGCCCATTCAGCTTCGCCGACTGGATCAGGGTCATCACCGCAGCCGCACGTTGACCACCGCGCAGTGATCCCGCGAACAGCCAGTTGGAACGGCCCAGCGCCCAGGGCCGGATCTGGTTTTCCACCCAGTTGTTGTCGATGGGCACAGCACCATCGTTCAGGTAGCGCGTCAGCGCTGCCCAGCGTTTGAGGCTGTAATCCAGTGCTTTGGCCGTGCCGGAGCCATCCGGCACTTTCTGACGGTGGGCCAGCATCCACTGATGCAGCGCATCAGCAATGGGTCTGGCTTTCGCCTTGCGGATCTCCTGCCGTTTATCCGGTGGCAGTTCTTTGGTTTCCCGCTCGATTTCGTAAAGCGTACCGATGTACTCCAGGGCTTTTGCGGCCAATTCGCTCTTGTTGGCTTCGTGCAGGTCATAGAACTTCCGCCGGGCGTGGGCCATGCAGCCGATCTCAGTGATGCCGTTGCCGAACCCGGCCTTGTAGCCGGCGTAGTCGTCACAGACCAGCTTGCCCTGCCAGTCACCCAGGAAGGTGCGGGCGTGTTCGCCCGCCCGGCTTGGGGCGAAGTCATAAACGGTAGCTTTCAGGTCCGAGAACGGCGTGGTGCAGTAGGCCCAGACGTAGGCTTTGTGGGTTTTCTTCTTGCCCGGGGCCAGCATGCTGACCGGGGTTTCGTCTGCGTGCAGAACTCCGTGTTCCAGCAAGGCGCTTCTCAACGCATCCACCAGAGGTTGCAACTGCACACCGCAGGCACCGACCCATTCGGCCAGAGTTGAGCGCGGGATTTCGAGGCCGGCACGGCCGAAGATGCGTTCCTGACGATACAGCGGCAGATGGTCGGCGTATTTGGCCACCAGCACCTGGGCCAGCAGACCGGCGGTGGGGATGCCCTTGTCGATCACCTGCGGTGGCACCGGTGCCTGGATCAGGGTTTCGCATTTGTCGCAGGCCCACTTGCCGCGGATGTGCCGCTCCACCGTGAACTCGCCCGGGACGTAGTCCAGCTTCTCGCTGATGTCTTCGCCAATACGTTTGAGCTGGCAACCGCACTGGCAGTGGGTGTTGTCCGGTTCGTGATGGATCAGGGTGCGGGGTAGTTCTGGTGGCAGCGGGGTGCGCTTAGGCTTCTGCTTTGGCCGGGCCGCTTTCTGCTCCTCGGTCATCGCATGATCCAACTCGGCTTCGATGGCGGCCAGGTCGCTGTCGATCAGTTCGTCCAGCAGCTTCCCCTGAACCGCATCCAGTTGCTCACTGCGCCGGGCATACTTGTGACGCTTGAGGATAGCGACTTCGTGGGTCAGCTTCTCGATGATCGCATTGCTGCGCACCAACTCTCGCTCCTTCCGGCCCAGGACTTGATCTTTGGCGTCCAGAGAGTCCATCAGTTCCGTCGCCAGGGCACGGAGCTGATCGGCAGAGAGTTGGTTGATATCGGGGCGCTGAGTCATGCCGCCTAGTATGCCAAGTCCCTGTGCGGCAAGCGATTCGCGATTATTGCTATGGTCAATTAGTTCAGCTTGTGGTTACAGAATCGAGATCACGCCGTCGGCCCCAATACGCTGCCATGGCAAGCCCTGAACCAGGGCGGACAACTGTTCCTCACTCAGGCGCAGTTGGTCACCGCGCCAGGCTTCGCCCCAATGGAATTTGCCCCGGTTCAGCCGGCGGGCACACAGCCAGATGCCAAGACCATCGTGGATCAGAACCTTCATCCGGTTGCCCCGTTTGTTGGCGAACAGGTAGGCGCAATGGGGTCTGGCTGAACCGAACACCTGAACAACCCGGGCCAGAGCCTTGTCCGGTCCTGCCCGCATATCCAGCGGTTCGGTGGCCAGCCAAATCTCGTCAATGCGGATCATCCCAACAGATCCCGCAGCAAAGCGGCGCACTGGTGGGCCTGCTCCGCCGGCCACTCCACCACAACTGAACCACTGGCACGGGGAATCTCGATACGGATAGGGCTACGCTTGTCTGAGACTGATGGGTTGCCCGGTGCAGAGGTTGCCGCAGGCAGATTAACCGGGACAAAGCCAGGCGTTGTCGAAGGTGTTTTACCTGCTCGTCGAGCCTCACTGATCCAGCGCCGGACCATGTTGGCGTTGAGGCCGTTATCCAGTGAGATCCGGGAAACGGATGCGCCGGGTTCCAGGCATTGGGCAATGATCTGGGCTTTGAATTCTCGGGAAAAGCGGCGACGACGCTGGTAGGGTTTGGTTACGCTTAAGTCGTTCATGTTAAGTGTCCACTAGAAAATAAGTGGACACTATCCTGACGGCGGCAGCGACTGGCTCAAGATGGGATTACCGGACGCTTACCAAAAGCGAACATTAAAGATAGACGAATACGCAACAATCATTGGTATCGCTGGAGGAAGTTTTGCTCTCGTCAATCAGAACGTATATTCAAAAGCGGCTCCAGACCTTGAACTTTCCTGCATGGTTCTTGAGATCTCAGCGAAAACCTTTAAATGAATTGCGGATGCCGTCGACAATGTTTGTTGTCGCCTCGACTACTCCATGGATCTCGGCTTCAGCAGTCAATGCCAATTCTTCAGTAGATCTCTGATTGCGCTGGGCCGGGGTTCGAACCTCATCGGCAATGACGGAAAAGCCTCGGCGCTGCTCGCCAGCGCGGAGTGCTTCGATGGAGGCATTAAGGACAAGAAGGTTTGTCTGCTCGGCTATGATCGGACTCCACCCCATTCAATGACACTCGGTGGAAAGTGCAACGACGTTTATAGCTCCATCATAAGACACATCGTTTGTCCTCAAGGAACCACTTAACGCGTCTGGATAATACACCTCTGAAACTTTGATGGCCCAACGCGCTACTTCAAGAGTTCGAACGAGGCTCTCGCGGGTCTGATTAAAACGCGGCAGGGATTCCGGCACGAGCTGCTAGCGATTTCTTGCTTGCTGGCCAACCGTCGCAACATAAAGTCCTTAACCGTTACTCAATGCAGAACGTGTGTCCCAGACCCGCAGAAAGTCTCGATCAAAAACTCGGCCCTGATGTCCAGGCTGAACCAGCCCCAGAAGTTGCTGTTTAGCGCTCCAGAACCAGTGCAACCACGATGCCGGCCAGTAAATCGCCTCGGATGTTGGAAAGCCAGTCGGCTTTGAGTTTGTTAACCATAGTTGAGTTTCCAGTGCACTCGTCAAAACAGGAAGGGTGTCAGCGGGTTCTCTTTATCAACGAAAAGGCAGGTTACGAACACAACTTGCGGTGACAACGAGAGTAAAACGCGGGAAAACGGGTCGGAATTGCCCACCGACAGCGGGCGCGGAGCTTATCAAACTACAGGTTAAAAGGTAAGGCGCACGAGACAATAGCAGCGGATTAAACACCACTAATCTACATATTCGATTTATATCTCCTTTTTTATTCATTTTACAGATAACAATTTAAGGCATAACGTAATTCCATTAGATAATAAAGGAAAGCGTTATGTACAAAGGTCTTGGGTTATGTGTTCTATTCACCATCGGTGGTTTTTTGCTCACCGCGCTGACAGGCGACCGCGTCAGCCCGCTGGTGTTTGCTCTGGTGCTGGGGGTCATCGTCGGGAATCTTCCCATGCCATGGAAAAGCCAATCCGTTGAGGCCGGACTGAAATTTTCGACCCGCTGGCTGTTGCGCACAGGCATTGTGCTGTTCGGATTTTCCGTCACCATGCAGCAGGTCTTTGCGTTGGGGCCGCGCATTGTGGTTCTGGATCTGTTGGTCATTGTCACTGTTTTGTTTGTTGGCTACCAACTGGGCACCCGCTGGTTCAAGCTGGACCCGGAGACTGCCCTGCTGACCAGTGCGGGAAGCGCCATATGCGGGGCGGCGGCCATTCTGGCAACGGAAGCCACGATTCGGGCGCGGCCTGCCACTACGTCCATGGCAGTGGCAACGGTTGTATTGTTCGGTAGCCTGGCCATGGTGGTGGAGCCCGTGTTGTTTTCGATGATCGGCTGGGATCAGGGCCTGTATGGCATTTACATCGGTGCCACCGTGCACGAGGTCGCTCAAGTGGTTGCGGCCGGCAATGCAATTGGCCCAGAGGCGCTGGCGAACGCGGTTGTCGTCAAGCTGGTACGCGTGATGCTGTTGGTACCGTTCCTGCTGCTGGTGGGCAGATGGTGGCTCAATCGCCACGCAACCAGACAGGATGGCACCCAATCCGTCGGTAAACTGACCGTTCCCTGGTTCGCGTTCGGTTTTGTGGCGGTGGCGCTGTTTAACAGCGTTGTCACGCTGCCGGAAGCCTTGCACGAAAGCCTGACGCTGACGGGCCAGATCGCACTTACCATGGCTATGGCAGCGCTGGGTTATGAAACGCGCATGTCGAAGCTTCGCGCCCTGGGGATCAAGCCTTTTGCTCTGGCACTGATGTTGTTTGTACTGCTGATCGGTGGCGGGCTTGCGGTGACTCCGATGATTGCACTGGCCTGAAATGCTGGACGCAATCGCCCGGGGTGGGTATTACGACGCTCTGTTAAAAAATCGCTCAAGCCGGGTTGTCAGAAACTGAATGGTGTGGCCGCTGTGTCGCCAGAAATGCCAATACAGCGGAACACTCAGGGCCTGATTTTCTGCAATCATGCCGTAACCCACTCCGGCCAGTGCAAACTGGACAAATCCCTGCGAGGACGGGCACAGGTGATAGCGAAAACCGCCGTGATACCCAAAGCTGTCCATGAACCGATGCTGTAACTGGTCGTTTGGGCCGTAAACGATGGCGGGTGCGCGGCTCAGCGAGTCCAGGCTGATACCGTCTGCGAAGAAGTGGTCCCGAAACTCCGGCGAAGGCCCACGTCCTGATCCTCAATCACCAGATCCATCAGCACATCTTCCTGACTGAACCTAATGCAAATGATTCAACAGTTTCTGGCCCGTCGGGGTTGGCCGTTGTAGCCTTTTTCAATGTGATTCGTGGCAGCCTGGTGGCTTTTTTGCAGGTGCCAGCACTGCGTCCGTGATTTGGTTCGGTGCCATGATGGCTGCCATCGCACTGCATCTTGCCCGTAACGGTCTGCAGGGGCCCATGATCTGAACAGGTTCCAAACCTACGTCGGGAATAAATTCCGGCCCGGCAACGCCCTTGGCCCCTGAGTTCTTATCCGACCGGCTCGATCTTGGCATCGCGTTGCCACAGCATGGAGGCGGTCGGCTTTCATTCAGCGTTCGGGGCTTTCAGCATGCATCCAACCATCGGCCAATACGTTCTATCCTTCATCGCTGTTGCCGGAACGGCAATCGGTATCAGCTTGCCTGCCAATGCGGCTGAATCCACCCGCTTCGAGCGCGGGGCCAAGGTTTACAGCCAGCAGTGTGCGGCCTGCCATCAGGCACAGGGCCAGGGCATACCGGGCTCGTTTCCGCCCCAGAAAAACCACACCGCTGAACTGTACAACGCCACCGACGGCATTGGTGGCCGCCAGTATCTTGGCCACGTGCTGCAATACGGTTTGACGGGGTCCATCGAAGTGGGGGGCACGGCGTACAACGGCAACATGCCCGCCTGGGGCGGTGCCCTCACGAACCAGCAGATCGCGGATGTGCTGAACTACGTGTTGACAGCCTTTGGTAACGAGCAGCGTCTTGCGGGAGAGTTTCAGCCCTACACCGCTGAGGAGATCAAGGCGATTGCGGGCCAGAACCTGTCCGGCAAGGACGTGTACCAGTTGCGACAGGCGGTGCTGGGTCAGTCAGTAGCGCCATCCCGGGAAGGTCCAACCGCCCGGTCGGCCCCAGAGCTGAGCCTGGAGAACGCCATCCGCGATCCGCTTTATGTGGCCGTCCAGAACAGCGGTATTGTAAGAGCCTTACCGTCAAAACAGGCCTGGCCTGGCGTGGCAGGGGCGCACTACGATGCTCTGAGCCCGGATGGCTCTCGCCTGATGGTGTCTGGTTTTAAAACCGGTAATGTCTATGTTCTGGATACGGCCAATGGCGACGTCATGGCCAGTGTGGCGATTGGCGAGGTGGCCCAGGGCGTCAAGATCTCACCGGATGGCCGCTATGGCCTTGCGGTTGCGCCGACCCAGGGCGACGTTGCAGTGATCGACATGAACACCCTCGAACTGGTGAAGAAAATTCCGGTGGGCAAGGTACCCCACAATCTCATCTACAGCGCCGACGGCAAATTTGCCTACGTCACTTTGCAGGGCGAAGGCGCTCTGGCAGTCGTGAACATGCAAACCCTGGAAAAACAGCATCAGATTCCGACGCCGGGGCTTGAGACGCCTCACAACGTTGACATCAGCGCCAACGGCCAACGGCTGTGGCTGCGCGACTTTACGGGCAACGTGGGCGTGATGGACCTGGCCAGTGAAACCATGCTGAAAACCTTCAAGGTGGGCAGTGGGCATGGCGGCATCGACGTGGTGCCCGGCGGGAAATACATCGCGACCGGGGCGATTTCCGCGTCCGCCGTGACCCTGATCGACCCCGAAAGCCTGGAAATTGTCAAGAACGTCGATGTGGGCGTCGGCCCCCATGGCGTTCGCGCCAGCCGTGACGGCCGGTTCATATACGCCTCTGTCACGGCGGATAACCAGATTGCCGTGATTGACAGCCAATCCTTGAAGGTCGTTCGCCGGCAACCCGTGGACGGCAAGTTCCCGTTCTGGATTGCGGTTCCCGGCAACCCGTAAAAAAATGTGGCGACAGGGAATAAACTGAACACAGGCGACGTCTTTGGTTAACAAGTCCACCGATTCCAAACGGGCACACAAAATGCGCAGCACCGGAAGCAAGCAGCAGTTTGACACCCTAGTACGCCCCTGGCGTTACCGGCTGTACGGTGTTGCGCAACGCCAGTCCGCCTCGACTGAAATAGCGGAAGACTATACTCAGGAAACCCTGCTTCGGGCCTGGCGGGATTTTGGCCAGTTGGACGACCAGGTAGCAATCTATGCCTGGCTGCTCAGAATTCTCAACCGTGTGGTTGCCGATGGCTACCGCCGGGACAATCGGCGGCGGCAACTGGCCCCGGTACTCACAACCGAAGACGCCGTGCTGAGCGAACACCCCTGCGCCGCTCCCGGCCCGTTCGAGCAGGCACTGAAACATCAGACCGATGCGCAGGTGATGGCCGCCGTTCGCGACCTGCCGGACAACTTCCGGCAGGTGGTTCTGTTGAGGGACTTTGAAGATCTGAGCTATCAGGACATTGCGCAGATTCTGGACCTGGCGCCAGGCACGGTGATGAGCCGCCTGTCACGAGGCCGTCGCCTGCTGGCCGAGCGATTGATCAAGGTGGCATCCGACAATCCGGCTGCCAGTGACAACACGCACACAAGGGTGACCCCCCATGAGTGATAAGCCCTCTATCACCCCCTCTTCGGAATCCCATCAGTGGTCTGACCTGCACCACCAGATTCAGGACTGGCTGGCGGGCTATGCCGATGGCGAGCTGGATGAGCATCACATCACTCTGGTTGAAGCTCACCTTGCTGGCTGTGAGGCCTGCCGACACGATGCCGAACGCCAGCGGATGCTTTCTGAACGACTACAAGAGATACCCGCGCCCAGATTGTCCCCCGCATTTGCCAAGCGCCTCGACGATACCCTTGCCAGCGTCCAGACCAGCGACAGGCGCCCGGTCGGTCAGAAGCCTCTGGAAGGCCTGAAACACTGGTTGACCCGCCTGAGCCCATCGGCTGTCATCGGAGGCGGCGGCTGGGCGGTGGCCATGGTGCTGGCGGCGATGCTTCTGGTACCCAGCCTGACGCCCGAAGATCCCAATCAGATGGCGGTGGCCAGTCAGATTCCCATGGTCAACGACGTGCTGGCCGATTATCAGCGGGTGGTGGGCAACGATCTGCGCACGCCGTCTGACGACGCCGACCTGTCGCCGCCCATGCAGTGGGCCAATGGCCGCGTTCTGGCCCGTTGGACAACCAGAGTAGGTGGCGAGCCCGCCGAGGCCTACGCCGTGCGGCTGGGCAACAGCCTGATCGTTCAGTACCAAATATCGGAGCGCGTGTTTTTCCGGAATCCGGACGTGCGACAGGCCGTGGCCCGTGCCGGTGATTTTCGAACCCGTGACAACGAGCTGGAAGTTATTGGGTTGCCGATGCGGGCATCGGGCTTACTGGTTGTGGCGCCATCGGGCAATGTGCCACCCATCGACAAGTCAGCGATGAGTGCTTCCTGAACCGACCTCGGTGGTTATTTTCTAATCAATCCCTACACTTAACTCATGCATTCGCAATCAGCCCAACAACAAAACCGGAACCAGTCCGGAGTGATCAACAATGAGGGAAATACCATGTCGATCAATGATTCGCCCGCCATTGCCTCCCAGTCTCCGGCAGAGTCAATCCAAATGAGCCGTCGGCGCCTTTTATTGGGCTCCGCCGGTGCCATGGCGTCCGTCAGTCTGCTGGGGCTCAGCCCGCTGGCCAAAGCCGCAGAGCCCAAAACGCTGCCGGACTACGTTCGCTGGAAAAACGCCAATGACGTCATCGTTCACAGTGCCAACACCATCGAAACCGAACGGGGAGCGATTGGCAGTGGTGTGGTCACTGACAGTGACAAATTGTACGTGCGCAACAATCTGCCAGCCCCGAATGCCGATATCGTTGCTGACCGCGATGCCTGGAAAGTGACTTTTGAAGGCGTGAATGGCCCCCAGTCCCTGACCCTTGGCGACCTTAAAAAAATCGGCGTGGAAACTGTGACCACGGTGCTTCAGTGTTCAGGAAACGGGCGGGCCTACTATCAGCACGGGCCGGGGGGCACCCAGTGGGGCACAGGTGCGGCCGGTTGCCTGATCTGGACCGGTGTGCCATTACGGGAGGTTGTCGCAAAACTGGGCGGCGTGAAACCCGGGATGAATTACATCACCAGCACGGGCGGCGAGAGCCTGCCTGCCGGGCTGGACCCGAAAACCATTATGGTGGAACGGTCCATTCCCCTGAAGGCTCTGGATCAGGCCCTGCTGGCCTGGGACATGAATGATGAGCCCATGCCCCTGGCCCACGGCGGCCCTTTGCGCATGGTTGTGCCCGGCTATTTCGGGGTCAACAACGTGAAATACGTGGATCGGGTGGCGTTCACCGAGGGCCAGTCGGACGCCAAGATTCAGGCCTCCGGCTATCGCATTCGTCCCATTGGCGAGAAAGGAGCACCCGATCAGCCGTCCATGTGGGAGATGCCGGTCAAATCCTGGGTTACCGCCCCCCTGACCACCGCCAGCCAGGGCAAAAACCTGGTGTACGGCGTTGCCTTCGGCGGCATGAATGCTGTCAGCAAGGTGGAGGTGTCAGCCGACGGTGGCGAAACCTGGAAGACCGCCCGCTTCCTTGGGCCCGACATGGGGCGTTATGCCTGGCGGCCGTTTGTGGTGTCGATGGATCTGAGCGCCGGCGATCACCGGATTGTCAGCCGCGCAACCGACACCGAGGGCAATACCCAGCCGCCCACACGCACGGAAAACGAGCGCGGATACGGCAACACCAGTTGGAAAGACCATGGCGTGACCGTCACCGTTTCATAAATGCATGAACCTTGTGGCGGTTCGCCCGCCGGGCCGCCCGTTTCTTTGACCGAACCAGGATTTTCCATGTCACTACGTACACTGTTATTCGCTGTACTTGTCTCTGCGTCTGCCACCGTGATGGCGGATGAACAACTCGAACTGGGCAAGAAGGTGTTCACCGAGCAGGCTCAACCCTCCTGCACCATCTGTCACGCACTGAACGATGCAGGATCGGTTGGCGAAATTGGCCCCAATCTGGACGAGCTCAAACCCTCTGCGGAGCAGGTCCGCAATGCGGTAAAGAGTGGCGTGGGGATCATGCCAGCGTTCGGTGATTCGCTGTCGGAGCAACAGATCGAGGCCGTTGCTCACTACGTTGAATCCGTAACCGGGAAATAAACGCAGGAGGGACCGCCGTGCCGGTCCCGGAGTTCACCCAACCCTGCTGAGTTGCCTAGACCTTGTGCACCTCGTAATAGCGCATCATGCCATTGTCCTCGTGCTCCATATTGTGACAATGGTAAGGATAGAGTCCCGGGAAGTCGGTGAAGGTCAGCGCAATCCGGACCCTCTCTCCGGGCAGCACCAGCACGGTGTCGTGCAGCCCTGAATCCACGATGCCGGCCGCCAACTGCCCGGCAGCTAGTGCATCGGCGTAGCGTCGGCTTAGCACCCTGAACTGCAATCCACGGACATGCATGGGATTCGGTATCATGGTGTTGTTGAAGAACTCACAAACCTCGCTTTCGCCCAACAAAACAACTTCGCCATCGGCCACCGTCGCACCTTCAAACTGACGACCTTTGATGGTAAAGCCTTGCATCAATTTCATGCCAAGCCGGAACAATCGGGGGGGCTGTGATCGTGTCCGGGCGTGGCAGGTCGGCCAGTTCATTGCTCAGCCGTTCAGGGTGTGTGGATATTTACCCCATGTCAAAGCCTAAGTTTGGGATTTGACATTTCCTTGATAAATCCTTCAACAAACCTTGACCCACCATCCAGTCTGGACTTCCCCCACTAAACACGACAACCCCGAGCCTCAAACGGAGGCAAATTGGGCGGCATTGAAGGCCATTCCGAATGTTCGCTTTGCGACCGAGCCGAGCTTCCCAAGCTCTTAGACGCATGCGGACCCCCGCACGTTCATGATCCCTGAGAATGTCTGGCGCTATGGTGGTGCCATTGACCACACTAAAGGGCGGCAAAATTCAAATCGACTTCGTGACTAGAACAGAGATTTAACCCCCTTCCTTTTGTGGATTGTCCGTTGGAAAATGGTACAACAATGCCCAATCGGAGCGACTTGTATGACAACAGGAAAAGCCCACAGTCTGAGTGATCTCGTGGCCCAGTGTAGCCCGGACGCCCCGACTCCAGATACGCTCCGAGAATGGGAGCGGATAGAGCCAGTTGGATTGGAACTGGGCATCACGCGGCACACAATCGACGTTGTTCATCAGGCGATACGAATCTGGGAGTCGTCGGAACGAGCATTGGATTGGCTCCAGCGGCCCATTCAAGCGCTTGAGGATGAAAGGCCCTGCGATCTGTTGGGTACCCCTGAGGGGTGTAGCCGGATAGCGTCGGTCCTCCAGAAAATTGAACATGGTGAATTCAGCTGATCCTGCAGATTAATACTCACTTTTTCATGTTCATCGTGCTCGCCTGTGAGAATGCTACTGCTACCCAGGAATGTTGGCTAAACCAAACCGAGCACTAAGGCATTGGATTGACCGAAATGTGAATGGATCCTTATGTTGAGGCGTTTACATGACCAATCAAATCCTCTCTGAGGTTGCAGTTAGCATCTCAGAGCTTAAAAAAAATCCTATGGCGGCAGTAGATTCTGGGAAGGGCTCTCCAATCGCTGTTTTGAATCGGAATAAAACCGCTTTTTACTGCGTTCCTGCTGCAGTTTACGAGGCCATGCTCGACAGGCTGGATGATCAGGAGTTGATTGCCGTTGTTAACGAGCGCATTGCAGAACCAAGTATTCGAGTGGATCTTAATGAGTCGGCACTGTAACTCGCCGATATCTGGTGATTCCTCCGGCAACCCGGAGTTGACCATAAAACAGCCAATATCCGGCATAAATACCGCCCATTTTCATAGGGCCGAAGAAGCTCGGCGAGGTTCTCTCCATGCGACTGGCACCCTTCTTTTGTGGTCAGTACAGAAACTGAACATCGGAGCTTTTAACTCAGATATTCAAGGCGGGTCAATTTTATTGGGATAAAAGCAGAATCACTCCGTGAGTCCCTGGGCCGGATAACACAAGACATTTTTCTGCTGTCGAGACAGAGCTGATCTGATGCCCACGTAAGAGCTTAGGTAATGACTCCATGCTCCAACCGGCCAATTAACGTTCGGACCTTTTCTATGCCTTTCGGTGTGCTCATGAGTCCCTGAGGAGGTCGATTGCCAAGCCCTCGCTGAGCCGTTCTCATCCATTTCATGGCAGCCAGTTCATCGCCTTCAAATAGGGCTTTAGCCTCTTTTATGGCGAGCTCACGCAGTTCTTCTGTAGTCTTTGTTTCAGTCATTGGTCCGGCACTCCGTTAGCTCAGTTTGTCAGAAACACCATCCCAGCATTCCACACTTTTCGATCGATGCAAGGCATCTCCAAGCTTTGATTACAGGTTTGTAATTTTTGGTCAAATTACATTTTTACGGAAATTAGCCAAGAAAAGGTTCGCCTACAGGTCGTCACAATGACTCTCATCACTTTTGAGGAGAGCAGTATGGCTGACCACACCTATGCACTGAAAACGATCTCGCCTAAGGATGTTGAGGAATCCCCTTTATTGAGGGCTACCCACTTTCTTGAACAATTCGCAGCGCTACCCTTTCGGGCAAGCGCTCTGGATGAGTTGCCTGAGCCAGCAATCTTGGACTACCTGCACCGCCATCCGATAGTGGTCGAAGAGAGGAAGAAAAAGAAGAAAAAGAACGAAAGGGAGAAGGAGAGCAAAACCGAGAGCGACCTTATTTACATTGTAACGGGAAATCTGCGATCTGCGGTCTTGATCTCTTGTTTGAACCCTGAGACCCAAATTCCTGTTTTGGTTGAAAGTCCTCCAATCCCCACCGACATTTTGCTCACTGAAGTGATCGAGCGAGAGCTTTTGAATTTGTCCCTGATGGCAATGCAAACAGGGGGCTATGCCAAAGCTATCTCTTCTTTATTTGTCTTCATGAAGAGGTATGGCTCTGCTAGTTCGATCTTCCCTACAAAGAGTCGCTTATCCCAGATCTCTGGCGTGAATCGCAGAGAGATTTGAGCCAGGAACCTCCGATTATTTATCAAAAGTTAGGGAGTAAATGATGTCCCCGAGTGTTGCGCTTGAGCGGCTTATTCAGCCACCTGAAACCCGCGCCCAAATCCAGACTGTCGCCACAGCTTTTTTGCCGATTGCGGATCGAATGTCGTCGATTCTTGAGAAAAAGAGTCATCTTAATATGGATGAGCTGCGCAGGGTATTGCCGGAAATTATTGAGGTTTGTCGGGATATTATCGATGGTTTCTATGTTGACGAATTTTGGCATCCGACCTCTGACGAAAGGCCAAAAATCACTCCGTATCCTGTCTATGCCGCATTGCTGAAAATAGGAGAGCAAGGCTTTCTAAACAGCGAGCAAATGTCGATTCTGGCCCAGGTGTTTTTCTCAATCTGGGTCGGGGTTCCCGAGGCGCCAGATGGAAAAGTTCCGCTCTCGAACCTGCAAAAGGTTTTTCTGGAGTTCCGGCGAGCTCATCTTTGGATGGATGGACTTGAGAGCGTTGATACCTCGGAGCCCGAAAATTGCTATACCACGCTTGACCAATTGGAACAGCGACTTAGGGAGCGTGGTGACCTGCGAGCGGGGCATTTGTCGCCTATCCGTCGACTACTAGGACTGTCGTTGCAAAAAGAATCCCTCATTGAGCGGAGTGTGCGAACTGAGACTGAAAACCCGGCTGATACAGATGAGTATGAGAATGGGGCCGACAGCGACTTTGAGATGGAGCGAATTCCGATCGATGTTGAAGCAAGTGATGAAAGCGATTCCGCTGCGTTGATTGAGTGCTGCTCTTTCTCTATTAGGAGTGTTGGAGACCAGGACAAACTATTCCAAACAGCAGAGCGCAATGCACTCCCATCAGATGACCTTGTTCACCGGCCCATGGTTGTAACAAGCCAAGGATCCTCAACGCATCGCAACTCTTGGGCTGGAAAAAATGGGGTTGCTAGAGATCGCGCAAAATCCGATCAGCTTCGACGTTCTAATCAAACGCTGACAAATCGTTGGGAGCGGCCGACGGAGTACGAACTCTATGTTTACTGGAACGCGGTAACTGAGCCTGTTGATGCGGATCTCTCAGCTGCATTGGCACTCCTTTTGGTTCTTTTAACTGGGCGAGAGCTAGATTTGGTTCTGGAGACGCAACTGAAATCCCGGCTGGATGATTTGCCGGAACGTGGAGAAAACGGGCGAATATACATTTGCTATGAGTCTTCAGCTTGGCAAAGCGCCGCCCCGCAACCGGTACGGAAGACGCAGCTTGACGTAGAACTTCGGCACCAATTGGTTCAGACCGTGCGTTCGGTGCGGATGCCCGTTGTAGTTCCTCTCTGGAACCTGTTGGAACGTCATGTTGGATCTGATCCTCGTGACTGGCGTGGCGCGCTTTTCAAGAGCAACGAAAAAAAGAATATTGCGGCACGAGTGGATGCCTTGTTTGCTCGAATTAGGACGCAAGCGGACACCAGGCTGACTTTAAAAAGAATTCGACGAGCGTTGTTTTACCGTTTGTCTGACGGTGCCGGTGACATGGTTGAGGCGGTTCTCATTGCCGGTGAACACAAGGATGTGAGTCGACATGCCGGAATCCACTATTACTGTGCCTATGAATCAGATCTGCAAGAAAGTTACTTGCAGGCTATTTCACAGCTAGTGCCCGAATCTCGTAACACGTTGCATCCGGTAGCATTGGTGCAATCTGATCGGCGTATCGGTTCCCCTTATTGTCCTACACCTGACGCGCTGAGGCAGCTGGCGACGGATTTGAAAACGCATTTCCAGGTAACTTTGCGTCAGCCAATCGGGAAATCGACGCTTGCCGATATTCATAATGCATATACGTTATACACGGTCCTTCTTCTTTGCTTGTGCACTGGGTACCGAAGCGTTCAGGCGCCCCTATCTCGGATTACAGATGTAGATCTCAATCGCAGGTATGCGGTGATCGCGGACAAGGAAAGCGACCATTGGAGCCACTCGCGTATTGTACCTTTGACCGAAAATATCTTGAGTCACTGGGAGTATTATTTGCGCCACCGGCGCCATGTGGTGCGAATGGTCGAAGCGTATCTGGGCGAGCCTACCCCGGAGCATACCTTCTTTTTTCTCTCAACACCGACTCAGAGAATTGCGAAGCCGACCGCCGTAACGCCTGATGGGATTGAGGGCCACCTTTCACCATTCTCACGTTTACCGCTAAATGTTGGGCGTCATCTCCTGCGTAGTGAGCTGATACATCGCAAAGTCCCCGTTGCATTAGTGGATGCCTTGATGGGGCACTGGGTGGCGGGTCGAGAGCCCATGGGGAGATTCTCTACGCTGTCGCCGATTGAGTACAAGAGAGTTCTGGTGCCAGTGCTAGAGGAGATTCAAACGGAACTCGGTTGGACGCCGCTGAGAGGTTTGGGCTGATGGGTGATACAAGAGCCAAAAATAAAACGCTGCACGGCGATGAGCGGCGCGAGCACGAGCGGGCAAAGGTCGTAAAGCGCGAACGTGATGCTGTGGATCACATTCTTGCCCAGTCTTTTCCAGGGTTGGTTACAGGTGCTTTGCCTAATCCAATCGATGAGGGAATGATCGCGCGTATTTTCGATACTGTCTGCGCTGATGTGACAGGACATGCACTGCGCATCCGTCACAATCACTTGGTGAGGCGTCTCGATGAGATCGCCAAGAAGCATAGCCTCGAAATCCCAAACCGAGATTTTATGACAGTCGTTCGAATGGATACGCCACCGATGACGCCGCGGTCCTTTGAGCATAAATCGGCTTATCAGGAGATTGAGGTAGATTTCTGGAACAGCTTGGACAGTAGGGATTTGGCTGGGAACGAACGCCTGATGCATGATGCTGGCCGATTGATATATTCCATGATTTGGTTTGGCGGGCTATGCGCCCAGAAGCGGCTCAATGCCATCTGCGAAGTCATTTGCCACGGTTTGCAAACTGCAAAAAAACAACTTGGGGCAAGGAAGTTCTATTGGGTGGAATGTGATGAAGGGGCGGCATGCACCCGTTGGTTTCCTGACCCAGTCACGCTGTGTCTCCTGCATCGCTTTAATCGTGAGCATGGTTTGAAAGCGTTTCCGAGCGCTCCACCTGATTTTCTATTGGCAACGTTTGTTAAACGGATCACATCCACAAAGAATGTTGTCTCCGAGGACAAACACGATAGGTTTCTCCGTAATTTGATGGATGCGGCTTCGACAGTAGCATCGCTCGACATCATGGGAATTGCCGGTTTCGTACAAAACGCTACCGGCGTCTCCGCGTCTATGCATCCCGACGCCTGGATTAGATTGATTACCGGCCAAATTCCAACAATCCGGCACAGCAAATCGCCCAAACCCACCTCGGAGTTGATTAAGAGGGAATCACCTTGCCCGCTTTATGGATTAAAAGGCGAAAATGCCAACGAGGCAATGGAAGCAATCGCTCAAGCGTTGGCGCTCGACAAGGGGGTGAAGCGGCTTTCCAAAAAAAGTCTGAGCTACAAGGCTCTCATGAAAATTGCCAGTGCGAATTCCTTTTCACCCATCGTTAGGGTTTTGGCCTCGTGGTGCGCTTGTTTAAGATTTTCCGTGACAGACAGTTCTCTACAACGGTACCTGTCAGAGTTTGCTGAACCACTTGTCGCAGAGTTGATTGATGAAGAGGACCTCAATGATCTGGACGAAGATGATTGGGAAGGGCTGTACGCGCAGCTGCTACAGGCCAGCTCATCAATCCAACAGCGAGCCTACCGCTCTGGCGTTCTCAGACGATTTCATCGTGACCTGGTCACACAGTACGGTTTGCCAGACACGTACATTGAGGGAGTGAGCAGTAACGGTCAGGTGGATGCTGAGATATTAACGCCCGCAGAATATATGAGGGCTATGTCTATACTCGATGATGAGCCAGACCGACGGCTAGCTGAAGCAAGACAGATTGCACTCATATTCGGCTATCGGTGCGGTATGCGGCGAGGGGAAATCCGGCGATTGCTGCTTCGGGATTTGCAGGGATTGTATGAGCCCGCCTTGGCATATCCGACTTTAATTGTGCGGGGGAATAGGTTTGGCTCCACCAAGACGGCCAACGCCAACCGGGTGTTGCCACTATGGGCTCTTCTAACTCACGCTGAATTGGATTTGGTCCGGCGTTGGTATCGCCGGCGGGTCTTGGAGCAAACATCGAAGAAACCTAACCAATTGCTCCTGTGTGAGTTGCATCAGCCAAATTTTTTGATGCCGCCTAAGGCATTGATCGAACCAGTTCAGGATGCGATGCGAATCGCCTCGGGAACGCCGGGGCTGAGCTTCCATAATCTGCGACATTCCTGTGCCACGTTTAACGCTGTGCGATTGATGGAATCCTATCCAGGAGAGCTTTTCCCCGTTGAATGGGCCTGCAGTGATGACGATGAGATCGTCATGCCTCACTGGGGAAAGAACTGGTATGCGGTTTTGTGTGGGGAAGAGCAGTATGTGCCTGCTATCGATAAGCTTCAGTACCTAAGTTTTTTGATGGGCCACGCGACTCCGGGGCAAACCACCCGAGTATACACACATCTTCTGGACGTCACGGTTGGCCTGATGCGTTGGGCAGTACCGATGAGTCCTTTTTCAAACGATCGTCAGGCGGAGCTCCTGGGTTTTACCCGGGATAATTTTGATCAGCTGCGTAAACGTCGAGGTCTTAAAAAGGGTTCTACTCTTCCTCAACTGGCCCTGGTGTTGGGCCATTTTAAAAATCGGGGGGAGGTAGCCGTAGACAAGTCATTCGCTGAATATCAGCCGTTGGTCTCATCAGCAGTAGGGCTCAAGCCTGAGACACAGGATATGCCGGAATCGGCCTTGTTGGTTTATCGTGCGCTTGATCACATGGCTCAGCTCGTAAAGAACGGTGCAAAACTGGAAAATGCGATTGCTGGGACCGCAGACGTGTTTGATTTGTCCGAGTCTTGTTTGGCTCGGTGCCATAGGCGTGGCGAGTGGTTGATGGACCAATATGCACGGCATTTCAAAGAGGACCACCCGGGTCAACGCAACGCATTTACGTTGGGCAAGAGACCGAATGTCCACAGCATTGCTCACCGAGTTGGAGTGGGTGGAGTGGACAATCCTGTCCAGCGCACGTGTCCGGCGCCACCCAAACCAACTGCATCGTATCCGGCCGTCGAGAAGATGTATGAAAACCTGGTCGAACTTGCTCGCTCGGATGCTAAACGCTTTGTCGCGCTTGTAGAGAACGTTGTCAATGCGGTGCAGAGGAGCCACACGCAGTTGAAATTTTCTTCGACCGAGAAAAAAGTTTTATATCTCCAGTTTCTGAAGGTTATAGGTTTTCAGAAACTTGCGTGGGTAGATGTGCGTGCGCCCGAAAACGGTCCTGATAGACAGCAAATGAAGACATATTGGAGTAAGGAGCTGTCTCTGCCCGAATCTCGTGTTCGGGTGCGTTGGGATGATCCTGCAGGCCCAAGAAATGCAATGGGTGTCGCTCAAATAGTGGTCGATCAGCCCACTAAAGGTTTTGGTGGGCGCTCTCTGCAGCATGGCATGACAGCTATTCGATTTGTGGCATTTATCGCGCTGATTGGATTCGCTGGACGAGTGTATGTTGATGATAAAATCCAGAAGGAGAGGGCCATCCGTGGCCGCTGAATATAGTCCTTTTCTAAGGTGAAATGAGGCGTGTCGAGGAGTTAGTCAGGTGCGTTGACGCTGTGTGCATCAGTTCTGACTGGAGTTGTGCGGCAAGCAGGTGGGATGACTGCACAACCATAGCCCTTGGATCTGGCTGTGTAGGGCTTCCGATGCGGTACATCGAGGCGATAATAAACTGAATAGTTCGCGCCGCCTCAGGAAGTTTTTGCTCTAGTCGTTTTAGGTCTTCCGCCAGCAAGCCCAAGCTCTTCAAAACAACCTTTAGGTAATCGACTGGTTTAGCGTCATATAACTCAATCCGGCCTACCCCATGTAGAAGTCCCGCAATAGCCGCCAGCCAGCGTTCCGCTTCGTTATAACCGCCGCATGCATCGAATGATCGTATGGCTACATCAAGGCCGTGTCTTGCCAGGCTGCCTGGCTGTTGTAGGCCATCTTCTTGCATTGCGCCATTCAAGAAGCGCAGCCCAACTGATGGTCGACCCAGTACTCGTCGAACAAAATCAGCTAACGGTTGCACCGGGCATGCGTCGATGAACAGTTCAATATCGACCACCAGATCTGGGTAGACCAGTTTCGACTCAGGCAAATGCAGCAGCGTGTCAGGCGTGTCCAGCAGAATGACGGTGTCTGAGCGCGACACGGCATTCCCCCGCTCACCCTCCCAGAGCATCAGCTGAACAGCGCAGTCTGGGATTTGTGTGAGCTGAAGATCCCGGTGAGGCTGGAACATCACGACCTGGTACTGCTCGAAGGAATTTTCGATAGTCAGTTCTAGAACCGGCAGGTGCTCCCCGTTCGGGATTTCCGTCAAATGGGTAATAGTCCCGATGAAAATTTCCGGCTCGGTTTTCCAGGTGGTGTTGACGACAATGCTCATGCAAAGTCCTCCTGTGCAGAGTGCAGAAGACGTTCGAGATTGTTGAGCAGTTGCGGCAGCGGGTCCTGAAGGGCCTCGTCGTCCATCAACCACATCTCATTTTCCACCCAGTGAGTGAGCGCAGCGAGATTCGAGCTTTCGTCGCCTTCTCCAAGAATGGCGACGAGGTGCGTTCCGTCAGGAATTTGCATGGAAAAGGCCAATGCACTGGCCAGGCGCGTCGCGAAAGACTTTCGGCTGATAGAGAACGGCTGGGAATAGTTCATGAGCTACCTTCCTTTGTGGGATCAGTTTTAGCATTGAATTCGTTGATCAGCAGGCGTTCAAAAGCGCTGCCATCACGACGAGTGAGATTTGGCACGTATCGTGAGTAAACCCTGAACAACATTTCCGTGGTGGTGTGGCCCATCTGCCGGGCAATCCATTCAGGGTTCTCACCAGCGGCTAGCCACAGCGTCGCTGCGGTATGGCGGGTCTGGTAGGGCCTACGTTTACGCAGCCCAAGGTGACTGAGCAGCGGGTACCAAACCCTTTTCGTGACGTTGTTATGGTTAAGCGGCCCACCTGTTCTGGTACAAAAGACGAATTCATTTCCGCCAGTAGCCTTTTTCTGGTCCTCAAGTGCATCGACGACCAGTTGAGACATCTCAACGTGACGATAGCTACCATCGGTTTTCGTCTGCTCGATTTCCCCGTTCACTAGCGCCTGGCGAACCAGAATCTGCCTGCGCTGAAAATCGACGCAATCCCACTGCAAACCGTCTATTTCACCGGTCCGAAGACCGGTAAAGAAACGCACCGTGTAGTAGTTTCTGAAGTCCGCCCGAACCGTAGCGAGAATCAGCCGAACTTCTTCCAGAGAGAACGGTTCCACATCCGATCGGGGCACCTTCAGTGATTTGATCCCTTGGTAGGGTGAGGTAAACTCATATCGGTTGGCTGCCTCTCCCAGAATCATGCGCAATGGCGTCATGATGCGGTTGATACGGCTGGCGGAAAGTGGCTTTTTGCTCCGGGTTTCTACTTTGGCGAGTGACGCCCGGAACGAAAGAATTTCCTGCCTGGTGATGTGGCCAACCTCCGACTCTCCAAATTCCGGAATCAGATAGTTCTCCAGCGTTCCCTCAATCGTTGCGATGTAGGAGCGGCGCCACTGAATCCTCATTTCGTCCAGCCATGTTTGTGAAAACTCACTGAACAGCGGCGTGTCATGAGCCGCCCGAGCGCGCTGCAATTCAGCTTGCCGGGTAAATTCCTGCGCCTTGGGACTGTCGGGGAAATACGAGTGGTACTCGAAAGTCCCCAACGTGATTTCCGCTTCGATACGTTTCAGAATCGCTTGAAGCTTTTTCCGGTTAGCGGGTGTGTTGTCGAGGGCGGTCTGCTCTCGGCAACGCTTTCCGCGGTACTTGAAATCGAAAAACAACTTTTGCGTGGATTCACGCACTCGAACGCTACCCATTCATGCGCCCTCCGTTAGCCATAGGAATTGCAAGGGAGTGGTGGCCAGAATGTTCAAACATGTCCCTCTCAATCGGCTCCCACAGATACAAAATCTTCCGGCCGCCGAACGGCCTGATGTAGTGCACACCTTCAAGCAGAACCGAATCTTTCAGACGCTCCCGGATGGTCCGAGCGTCGTAACGAATGCGTTCCGCAAGCTCTTCGGTTGTAAGGTATTCTGTACTTTTCATATGTAGCTCCTTTGCGCTTTATGATGCGTACACGCTACATAATATGCGAATAAGCGACGCTGTCAAGCGTCTTTTGTAGATCTTGCTCAACATTGGATGAAAGTGGGCTGCTGATTCGGTAGAATTGAGGTCTTAGCTGAGGATGCCCCAATGATTAGATTCCGCCTAAAAGAGCTGATCGCCGAGAAAGGATTCCAAGAAAATCGTAGGGTTACACTGGATGAGGTTTCGAAAGAGACTGGGATTCATAGGACGACCCTGTCCAAAATAGCGAACCAGCGTGGCTACAACACGACGACAGAAATCCTGGACAAGCTTTGCATCTACTTTGGAGTGGAGCTGCAGGAAGTGGCACAGCACGTTGAAGAGCCAGAAGATGATGATTGAGAACCATCGGAAGGAAATCTTGTAAATTTCACCATTGGTGCAAGAGTCACGAAGAGCTGGATGTTCGATGCCAGCCAACGCTGCGGGCACATCGGAACGAACGTTTAACTGTTGAGTTTATTAACTTTTCCCACCTTTCTATACCTCCCCCTCCAGGGGGTGAGGTTCTAGCTTCCCTCGTGAAATCTCGCTATGGTAGCCTCAATGACCTTTGGTCGTTTTTCTAAAAATTATAATCACTCGCGGTACCACCGAACGGTTAAGGACATAGCGTGCAGTTCAAACGGTTGCTTGACACCCTGGCTCGGTCGTCAGCTCAAGCGGTTACAACGCTGGGGGCGGGACAAAAAGAGCAAAACGAGCTCAAAGAGTACCTCTACGTCGAAACGAGGATTGAGAAAGACTTCAGAGACCTTCTGAATTCGAACCTTTCGTCAAAAAGTGTCATCTTCTTGTGTGGCTCTTCCGGTGACGGAAAGTCTGAAATTCTAAAACGCTATTACGAGACCTACTCGGACAGAATCAGGTTTCACCTAGATGCTACTCATGCGTTTAAACCCGACCAAGATGCAATTGAAGCGTTAGATCAGCTCTTTGACGAGCATCGTGAGTCGGACAAGCCGCTGGTCATTGGAATAAATGTCGGGATGCTATTTAACTTTGCATCTCAAGGACATCCCCGCCACGAAAACATCAGGAGTGCCATTGAATCCTACCTCCAAAGTGGGGACGAAATTTCAGTCTCATACAAGTTCCTTAACTTTGAACAGTATCCGAAATTCAGTATTGAGGACGGAAAGACCGGATCGAGCTTTATCAGTGAACTGTTTTCGCGCGTAGTTGCCTCCAATGAAAAAAATCCGCTACATCTTGCATATCTGGATGCGGTGCGAACGAATCCCAGCACTCTGACTCTGAACTATGAGTTACTCAAACACGAGCAGGTGCGTGATCGGATAGTCCACTTGCTTCTTTCTGCTAGATTAAAATTTGATCAATTTCTTTCTGCGCGGGCTCTGCTCGATTTCGTTCACCATTTGATTTGCGGCCCCAGCTTGCTTTTCAACAATCTATTTGTGGCTGGTCACAATGACTTGAGTGACGTTATCAGCCATTTTGACCCATGCACGATTAGGTCTCGGAATATTGATCAGTTCCTCATTCAGCATCCTCTAGGTATCAGAGAAGAGGCTTTCGATGAGTTCCAGAATTCAGTGCAGGAAACCCTTGGCATAGTCGACATTGAGTCGGCTGGTTGGTTGCGATTTTTCTATCTGTTTCAGGATATCGCCATTGGGAATAACTTTCATCAACGTTTCAAAAAGGATTTTGAACAACCACTTTACGACAGATACATTGAGATTTGGCGTTTACATAAAAGCTATGATGGAAGCGCTGAGGAGCGTCAAAAGCTGAGAAGTTTCTATAAGGATGAGCTTGTATATGCATTGGTTCGATTCGGAAACAGGTTGGATCCGTCATTAACTGCAAAACAGCATTTATTTTTGTGCTCCAGAAACGGCGCCTTTATTTCGGCAGTAGCCGATATTAAGCCTGACCTCAAAAGAATTGAAAATGAAGAGATGGCAAATATCCACGAGTTTCCGGTTTGCCTTAAGGTTGCTGATGAACCACTTCAAACGTTTAATGTAAACCTTAGTTTTCTTGAGCTGGTTTCTAAAATAAACGATGGGTACAGGCCGAATAAGCACGATAAGAATACGATTGTGATTTTGGAGGAGATCGTCGACGACGTAATAAAAGTCGTCATTCGTTCAAACAAGCTGATGCTTTCGGATGGTAGACAACACGTTTATCTTACGAATGAAGTTGAAGACAGTGAGATCGTTGTCGGAGGTGTCGAGTGAGTATTTCCGATAACTTGTTTGCGCTGGATGAACAAGAAATTCAGAACAAAAACTTCGTTAACCATTTTCTGCCATTTCGGTCTCAGTCGTCTGGCCTTGATTTCGAAGCAATAGCTGGAAGCATTTTGACGGTGGCTTTTCAAAAGCGGCTTGAGAAAGGCTCAACGTTAGAGAGTTTTAAGTCCTCAGTTTATAGTCGCTTACAGTATAAGCTGACGGACCAAGAAATTTTCCCTCTTATTGAAAAAATGTATTTCGATAATGAAGCGGTAGGTTTGTTTAAAGTTTCTCCGGAATTTCTAATTGCCAAAGCCGCTCAGGCTGAGGCATCTACTAATAAACATGTTGCGCAAGTTTTTATCGGCTTCATTCGTGACTCGAATCGAAGATTTCCAAAACTCAGCAGTGAAGTGAATTTCTTAGAGCAAGAGCTTGTTGAAGCGTTCCAACAGCAATTGACTGATTGTAAAGAGGATCCCGTTGAGAGGCCTTATTTGCCATTTATGTCAGAGCTCTTTTCCCAGGATCTTGGCTTTCTTTTGGAGCACCCCGGATATTTCTTAGACAACCTTAGAGCATTTTTTAGCCTTTATACCTTTTTATATAGCTCCCAGTTGGCATTGAACATCAATGGTTGGACGGAGCAGCCTGCTAGTAAACCACTTTTTTTCATTCTTGATACCGAGAAGGCTAGCTTAGAGCGGAATAAGGTTAGAGAAGCTTTTCGTCACCTGAGGACGAAAGCTTTCGATCTATTCCCGGTTCTTTCTATGCTTGAATATCTGAATCAACCGAAGAATAGGAAAGCGATAAAGTTTCCTCTTTGGAAGATTTTTTTAGATATAAACGAGATGGATACGTTACAGCGTAATAGCATTAATAGCTCGCTGATAAGGTTCTGCGAAAAATATCGAGAAAAAAGAAAATTTCCACCTCTTGAAGAATATCCTCAATCAACGAAAGAACTGATTGAGATACTCAGTAGAACTGCCAAGGAAATTTTTGGGACAAAAGGTACGAACCAACACGCTGTAAACAATAAATTTGTGAACGCATTTGAGAATGAAATTGCTCCACACTTTGTCCAGGTGAGGGGGCGCTCAGGAAGAGTGCTGACAATTTCTCAAGATTATCTACTCCTTCTCACAAACCTGGCTATCGGCAGCAGAAAGCAGATTCAGTTCCAAGAGCTGCTTCAGGAGTTTAGAAAACGTGGGGTCTGGTTCGACAGACAGTCAGAGCAAGCGATCATCAGGTTTTTGGAGCGAATTGGTAACGTCGAGCGAATGAGCGATAGCGGAGATGCGGTTTATGTCCGAAAAACACTTTGAAGCCTTCTTGGTAAGTAATCTACGTGGTTGGCTTCAGTCCCGGATAGAAGCGGGCGCCCGGTATCAGTTCAAATCACCAGACCCGGAAAATACGGTACGTCTTGTTTCGGAGTTGTTAGAACAGTGTGATGGTCGACTACGTTATGGCGAGCACGAACTTTCATATCTCCAGATTAATGATGTACGTTTGTTGGTGACCGGGCATTTGGAGCAGCCTGATATTCAGAATGGTTGCTACACGGAAAACTACATATCAAACCTTCGGGATACTGTGGCAGCTGAGATGCCCCCTTTCGAGGGGTGCGCTTTGCTAATCGTACATAACAGCCTTCTTGATACTTTGATTAATAGTGCGTTCGACCTGGCCCAGGGCGACGCTGTTTGGTCGCCTAATCAAACAAAAAATGAGCTGGATCTCATGATATCTGGTGGGCTTCAGAATCAAGTTGCTTCCCGGTGTCTCTTAGAGCACCAAGCCCGGATAATCACAGAAGAAGGCTCCAGTGTATTCGGATTTCGACACCTCCATGATGCATTGCTAGACGGAGACCTGCGATTCCAGGAGCTAGGGCTGTTCAACGACCCGCAGGTGTTAAGCAATTCGAACGAGAAGCAGGTAGCGCGCCGACTGGAGTCGAATCGCCAGCTGAGGGAAGAGATTGAGTTTGCCGTTGAGCATTTCCCGAATGACTTGGAAGACAAGCTGACAAAGTTTGGATCAAAATTCATACAAGAACATTTTGGAGAAGGAGCCGAAGTTCCCTGGACCGAGCTCAACTACCAAGAGTTTCGAGACGAAGAGGAGCTTCAGAAAAAGCTGACTCTCGATTATGAAGGAATCGAGGTTAATGGCTGCCAAATCGACGTAAGAGATAAGAAAGACACCTCGGCGGGTAGGCGAGATAAGCATCTGATTATTGAGGTTCCGAGTGGTCAGGACCTGTTCAGCTTCAAGATCAAGTTCGTTGGTCAGCGATTAGAAAAAAAGGAGCTTTTGGTTACGCCAAGAGCCATGTCCGACGTCATTGACATTGACTTCTCTTTTAGAGGTGACAAGTCGACCTTCACTATCTCCGGACCATGTAGTGGTGAACCAGAGTTTTTTAGTCTGAGACTCAATCGAGATTCTTCGAACGAAAAATACAGCTTTCATTGCCTGGTAGTGCAACAGGGGGTCTTTTATCTTTCGGCCTTTGAGAATCGCTTTCTCATCGATAGAAGGAGAAGAGCACTCGTACTCCAGGCAGACCAACATTGCCTTGACGTTAATCCTGACGTCACCCCTGAGACCGTGTTATCCGACAGCGGTGAAACAATTGACGTAAATTCAGTGGGAAAGATCGATTTCGAGCAGCTCTACGATGAGTCTGACGAAGTTAATTTCACCCTGACGAATGGGGACAGGTCTCTCTTTGTACTCGTTGAAGGAGAACCGAGCAAAGAAGCACTGCGGCTACCAGTGATTTTTGATCCAAGTCGGTTTGCCAGGCTTTTTAAAGACGATAACTTCAATGGTGTGTATCGGCCAGGGAAAGAGACCGTCGTCTTCGATAGCCAAGAATCGGAGCCAGTGTTCTTCCGAAAAGCCTTGCTCCAGGCAGAGTCTGCCTTCGTTAATGAAGAGTGCATCGAATGGGACAATGATCGACGCAAAGGAATTCCACTTTCAAACCTTTCGCTCGCCGACGACAGAATATATCAAGCCTATGCCGCCCTTGTTTCTTACTTTCAACAGCGTAAGACGTTGCCCTCGCTGGCTAGCTGGGGGCCTGAACTTGTTGCCCTAGGTAAAGAGTATGTTCTGGCTTCCGTTGAGTACTTGGAAAAAATTAAGAAGGGGAAGCCGCTCGATAGCTCTGAACGGCTGGTGATTCGCATTGGGCTGGCAACAGTGGAGGAGCGTCGATTTTTTACTCCGTTCCATCCGCTGGTCATGGCCTACTATCTGAGTTTGGTTGAAGAAATCGTTGAAGATGGTGAAGCGCGTAGCTTTCGCGAATTACCAGAGGTTACGAAAGGCCGATTAAACGCACGGGGATTACTCCCTCACCTTTTCGACAGAGACAATCGTTACAGTTATACACAGGCTGTGCCAGAGAACCCCCTCTGGTTGGAGATAGTGCCACATCAGGATACAAGCTTTGATTTTGTGATAAACCTTGTAAAGCACAAAATCGAGGAGTTCACGTCTACATTTGAGCAGCTATTCCGCCAGGTCGATGACGCCCCTCTGTTAATAAACTCTGTCAACAACGCAGAAAACTCAGAGTTATTCAGAGGGCTGGTGTCCTACTATCAGGCGAACTTGCTCGGCGGCCGTCACATACACGTCAATCTCTACGACGAGAAGTTAGTCGAGACTGAGTTTGATGTTTTCGCTGAGATGGGGATGTATGACGAAATCAAGGAACGGTACGGGCTCGATAAGGGGGCTGCACGTCGCAATGCCGACGCGGTAATCGATCTACTGCGGACCAGGCTAACGTTTAGCAAGTTTCAGCATAGCCACGTGGAAGAGCAAGCTTATGCTCATCTGACATTTTTTAAGAATGATCAGAAAGTGGAAGCTGTGGACAACAATATTGATGAGCACGTTTCGGGTGTTGCCTGCGCTGGACTGTTGTCAGGTGAGTCTTCGAGGAGCGAGGGTGACCGATACTTCACGGCTTTTGGCCTGAAAGGTGTCGATTACAGCTCTTTACTGCACTTGAAGTTGGCTAAGTTAATAGGAACGCTTTGGCGCCCCTCTCAGTCCAAGAACGATGTCTATCATGATCATTCGGCCACGAGCCTCGCAGTGAGTCAGGAGTTTATGTCCTTGCTGGAGCGCTCATACGATAGTTCAGTATGGACGACCATCATAGATCCAAAGGTCACGCTGAAGTTCTTTGAAGCCACCGAAGGCGTGATTCTCATCCACTACTCCGACCAATACACAAGCTCGTCGGGTTATGACGCGATCACCGTAACCAAGCAAGTTGACCTTTATAAGAATGTCTTGGGCAATGCTGGCAATGAATTGATTCGAGAGTTCAATGCGTTCAATGGTGAATGGCTGCTCAGACTGATTACCGACCACTCGAAAGAAAAGATTGCGAAAGAAGGCATTATCGGCGCCTATAAAATCGTTAGTACCCTTTTGGCTCAGTCAGATATCACCTGGATCCCTATCTCTGTCGCTGAAATGATCAGAGTGGCCGGCAATATTGGCCTTGCGATGACGGATAGTGATTTCTCGCGCCACAATCGCAAGATCAAAAAAGGTGCAATCTCTGACGATATCTTGTTCGCAGGTTTTAAGGAAGGCCAACTCTACCTGCTACCTGTGGAGGTAAAAGCTGGGGGCCGCCCTGATTTCTCCAAGGCGAGAGACCAGGCGGTTGAGTTGAAACGATACATGGAAGAAGACCTCTTGGGACCGGACACGCTTGCGTCGCGTCTCTATCGCGGGCTATTCATTCGCCAAGTGCTTCTGCAAATCGAGAAGTATCAGTTGTATCGAGTTTTCGAGGATAACCATTTCGAGGATTTCTTAAACCATCGCGAAGAATGGTTAGAAGGCCAGTATGGGATCGGTCAGCTCCCGAATTATCCCGGTGCAATGGTAGTAGCTCACATCAACAATGAGTCCTGTTTTGAAGAGAAGTATGAGATAGCTGAAGAAGTTCTTCAGGCTGAAATACCGATGGGGCTACTGGATGAGCTAGTAAGGACCCCTTACCAAGACCTTAGAGCGAAAATCGACAACTCGTCACTCCTTCATGTGCCCAAAGAGTATTTTCTGCAGCCTTTCACAGAGCAACAACTTGCAGGCACAAAAGAGGATGAAGCGAAGAAGCCTGCCCCCACTAAGGCGGAAATGGTCGTGTACCCATTTTCAAAACATGATAGCGGTGTCTTCCCCGCTGCGGCTGATGATACTTCTGAAGAGAAGGTGGGCGATTCCGAACCTGTGGCACCTGCCGAGCCGCTCAGGGTAGAGTTTGGCAAGGACGTTCAAAGCGGTGAGGTAGTCTATTGGGAGCCCACGAATACCGAAAAGCTCTTCAATACGAATACCGGAATTATTGGCACGATGGGCACAGGGAAGACCCAATTCACTAAGTCGCTGATTACTCAGCTTGTTCGAAATCAGAATCATAACGTTGACGGAGCCCCAATAGGGATACTGATCTTCGACTACAAGGCTGACTACGTTAAAGACGATTTTGTTCAGGCCACTAATGCCAAGGTTTTCGAACTTGACTGCTTGCCTTTCAACCCGTTCGCCTTGTTTGGAGACAAGAAAAAGCTACCGGTGCATGTTGCTGGTCAGTTCATTTCGTCGATGTCCAAGTCTTATAACCTTGGCGTAAAGCAGCAAAGCAAATTGCGCACGGTGATCCGGGACGCCTATGAAGCCGCCGGCATTTACTCAAATGATGAAAGCACTTGGAGTAGGCCCGCTCCGACTCTGGAGGATGTCTGGGCAGCGTATCAGGAGCAGGAGAAGATCGACCATGACTCTTTATACGCGGCGCTCGAAGTGCTATCTGCCTATGAAATTTTTGAACCGGATACGAGCAAGACCCTGTCACTCTATGACCTCATCGATGGTGTTACCGTCATCAATCTTTCGGGTTACGATCGCACCATCCAGAACCTCGTCGTCGCACTCACGTTAGATCTCTTCTATACACAGATGCATCAGCAAGGTAGCTCGAAACTAGACGGTAATTTTCGTCAGATCTCTAAAATGATACTGGTCGACGAAGCCGATAATTTTATGTCTCAAGACTTCGAGAGCCTCAAGAAGATTTTGAAGGAGGGACGGGAGTTTGGAGTTGGGACTATCCTTTCGACACAGGAATTGACGCACTTCAAAACCGGCGACAATGACTACTCAACGCTTATCCTATCTTGGGTGATTCACCAGGTCGCCAATATTAAATCGCAGGAGATAAAGGCCATCTTCAATACACAGAGCAAGCAAGACGAGGAGTACTTTATGAGCCAGATAAGAAAGCTTGATAAACACGTCAGCTTGTGTGTGGATGGGAAAAAGAAAGTGGTTAAAGTTAAAGATTTGGCCTTTTGGGAGATCAAGTAATTGAAAGATAATTTTTTAGAATTAGTTGATATGTACAAAAAGGTATTTCTATCATGCGCCTCGACCTTTTTTCATATACTTAAGTCTGCGCATTTTGTTTTTTTCTCCGTGGTGTGCCTTGGAATCGGGACCATGGGGATTTGGATCCCTGTGGTTTTCCAGTTAGATGTCAGTGCGCCAGCCTCAAAGCTTTCCAGTAACATAACCTATGACAATATTGCAATATTTATGTATGTCGTAAGTGTTCTTGGTACGGTCGCTGCTGAATATTTCGTAAAAAATGAAGATCTAAAAGACCCGGATAGTAAGTCTATACACTCATTTGCTATGTTCATTTGGTTCTTGGCAATTTTGCTTGCTTTCTGGGCTCTAAAAGAACCTCGGGGGACAACTTGGCACCTTTGGGTTAGTCTGTTGTTAACCATTTCCATCTGGATGAGTTTTACAATAAAAAAGGAAGAGTTTAATTTCGATCAAGACGAGGTCTCGGGGAAACTTTCAGGAGCACTGTCAGACAGCTCAGTAATTCAAGGCAAAGGGATCTAAAGTGGGGAAAATTCCGTTGAGTGTAAATGAGTTTCTGGCAATAAGGGTTGATCAGCCATTTGGTTCCTTTTATTCAGTGCGACTCAATTCGAAGTTTATTTTACAGAGAGCTTATTCAAAGTCCGCATCTTTTGATGGTGCAGAAATAACGGGTGCACAACGCAAGCTTAGGCGAGAGCGTTTGAAAGAGATCGGTGAGTTTATCGATAGCGATGACGCTATGTTCCCATCATCTATAATAATCGCGGCTAATTATTATGAGGATGACAGGCTCGCGGAAGAAGATGACCAATGGCGAGTTGAGGCCGTTGATGAAGGTCTGAATCTTTACAAGCTGATTGTTCCTTCAGATAAAATTGTTTGCTCTATTGTCGACGGTCAGCATCGTCTATTTGGATTTGAGTATGCGACCGAAGATTTTGATCTTAATTGTTCTCTTTATCTTGATTTGCCGCCATCTCTTCAGGCTTCGGTGTTTGCGACCGTGAACTTTAATCAATCGCCAGTAGATAAAAGTCTCGCGTACAATTTATTTGGCTACCAGCTAGATCGTTTGGATTCGGAAATTTGGTCTCCAGATTTGCTCGCGATAAATCTGTGTCGATATTTCGCTATCACTCCCGGCGAGTTTTTTTGTGGCCATATTAATTTCAGGTTAAAGGAAAAAAATGTACCTAAGGGTAATTGGGTTATTTCCACTGCGGCTTTTGTTGATGGTGTTTTGAGGTTGATAAGTAGAAATCCAAGACTTGATAGGTATGAAATTAACAAAAAAACTATGTGGGGGTTGGCTGGGAGGAAAGCTATAAAAGCTGACGAATCGTTTTCAATGCGAGAGTATTTTAGGGTTAAAAATGATAAGGCGATAGAGCAAGTTATAAGTGCTTTTTTTAATGCTGTTGGGTCAATATTTGATATAAAGGATCACTCGGATCACGTTTTCGTGAAAACAATTGGCATATCAGCGCTGTTTCAGCTGTTAAACGAGATGCTTTTAAAATACGGAGTCGACAAGGATACGATTGACGAGTTTCCGGTCTTACTTCGAAAAGCAAAGGTTATCAATCTAGAAGACACTGAGTTCTTTCCGTCAAGCACCAAAGGGCAAAACCGGCTTTTGAGAATGCTGTTGCATTTTGTTCTCGACAAGCCCTTCGCGGAAATGGAGCTCAGGGAAGAGGCAGAAAATGAGCTCAGCGATAAAGCTGAGCAATATCGTCAGCGCTAATTCAAGACTCGATCCTAGCTGCACTTTCTGATAATCGGGAAAGAATGATGTTACCTTTATAGAGCTCATGCATCAAAAGGTGACATCGTATAGTTAAACTTATTTCTGGTGTGTCAAAAGCTTCTGGAGAAGATACTATGCATATCTATGAGATTCTTGATGTGCCCCATTTTGTGTAATCCGCTATCGATTAAAGAGCGGATAATGTTTTGAGGATCGGTGTCGACTCCTTGCTCTGAGCAAAACTGCTTGATCATAGCTTCATAAGCATGTTCCTGATCACCAAAAAGAACGTCACGATTGATAACGTGAACCTGTTCGGGTCTGGTGTCATTTATTGTAGCGGTACGTGTATCGCGCAGCGCAAGCGAAATAGCTGTGCGTGCCAGCACATTAGGAGTGAGGCGCGTTTTTGTTTGCAAGAACTGCAGCCTATCCCAGGTCTTTTTACTCAACTGAATGCGGGTGGGAAACATCTCAGCTCGCCTCCTTTTGGTGCCAAAAATAACCTTCACGGACGCGAGTCGCTCCGGCTTTTGAATCATATTCGAGCTTATAGGCCCGGGATATGTCGGGTGCGAGATCAGAATAGAATGATTCATCCACCTCAGTGTCTGTAGAGAGCACAATCATCTGGTGGCTTGCGATAGGGAAATAGCCTTCTATCAGCTTGGTTCTGTGCTCGGAGTCTAGCCTCCCTAATGGAGTATCGACGATCATAGGCAACTGACGTCCGGAGGTTTTTGCAAGCGCCTCAAGAACAGCAATTGCAAATATCTGTTTTTCACCAGCTGAAAGCTCGTCTTTCGCTATCGTCCGCCCGTTACCGGTCAATAGTTCTACGTGGAAGGTCTTTGGGTTGATCCGAATTTGTAGATCCATGTCCTCTTTCCGAGCTAGTTTGGCAAAGCACTCGGTGAACTGGATTTCAAGGTCTCGAACCTTGGCGGTCGCTGTCTGATCGACATAGTCCGCGAGCAAGCCATTGGCGTTGTTGACGTAGTCGATAACTCTCTTTTGGTCGCTCAGCTTCGCAGCAGTTTCGTAAAGTCGGTCAAGCCGGCGGGCTATTTCGACGGCTTCATTAGCTGCGTCTTTTCCTTTCGCCCGCGCTGACTCGATTTCAGCATCTAACCTGCCAAGTTTTTGCTGTAGCTGCTGCAAGTTTTCGAAATCAGAGGCAATCAAAGAATCGTCCGGAGCGCGGGCCAGAGACGCCCCAATTTCATCGAGTTCTGCTTCGATACGCTCCAGAGCATCAAACAATCTAATCAAATCCTGCCGCTGTCTACTAGCATCCTCGAATGTTGAGTATATTTTCCCTGCTTGAGAGGGCGTTAAGTCGTGAACCAAAGTCTGGGATTCGAGGTCTTGATGGGAGTTGCCCAGTTTATCTATCTCAGCGAGCACGATAGCCAAAGAATCGGGTGCCAGCTTTGAATCGAGAGCGTCTTCCAGGTGTGTTCGGTATTCGTTGTGGATTCTGTGTTCCTGCAAAAGCCCCTGAAGCTGGAGGTCTTGCTCAATCTGCTCTTTAGTTCTTCGGCAAAAGTCCTCTGCCAAGGCAATGGGTGCGGCGCCGGATATAAGGACATTGATGTCGGATATTAAGTTATCTCGCTCGCTTTGGAGCTGACTCAATCTGGCTTCTAGCTGAGCCCGAGATGTGGAGAAATGCCCCCCCCGATCATCGATGTCTTTTTGGAGTCTGTTCGCGCGGTCTTGTAACTCAGCGCGCTGAGCGAGGATGGTTGAGATCTCTTGACGGACGATCTCAGCTTGCTTCCGACAGTTTGTCAGTTTGGACTGTTCAGCATCGATTTGTGCCTGCATTTCCTGAGCTGACGATCGTTTAGCCAGGTTCCGATTAAGAACAGTGAGATCGCCGGAGAGCCGTTCCACGACGTCGAGCCCGAGTAATTTCTTGATAGACTGTTCGAGGGCTATTCCTCCGGAATCATCAGCTAGTTGGGCGATTTTCTCACCATCAAAAAAGAATAAGTCGGATACACCTGCAGGTATCAGTTCATTCAGAAAATTCTGAGCTTGCTCGTAGCTCAGACCTTTAATAGGCGTATCATTCTCCAAGACAGTGAGTGTTTCCTTAACGCCTTTGCCCTTTCGTTCCCATTCACGCTTAACGTGGTACTGGCTTTCCGTTCCGAGCTTTGCGTAAGTGAATTTGAGCTCAACAGACGAAGAGTTGGCAGAGCGACCAGTCTCTCTTGAGTGATGGATGGCGTCGAGCAGAAACTCATCATAGCGCTTTTGGGAAACTGCACTGCCCAGACACAAACGTCCGTAGAGCGCCAACCTTACGCCCAAAAGGATGCTTGTTTTACCCGCGCCATTTAAACCGCCAAAAAGAATGATGGGCCGTGTTTTGGCCGCACGCTTTTCGGGCGTGAGGTTGAAGGAGTTTTTCCCTTCGTAGACTCGAAAGTCGGTAAGCGTAAGCTCTTTAATCAGCATTAGTTCAAAAACTCTGAAAATTCGTCTTTCACTTCCTCAACGTATGATTTGCCACGCTTACGAAAGGAATGGTTGCGCTCATTGATCGCGTCGAGATCCTCCCAATCTCTTTGGAGGATACTCTCCAGGCTGTTCAGTATGCCCCTTCGATTGCCTAGACCCGATACTTGAAGTTCTGCTTCCAGCATCTTGCGAACAAGCGCTGATGGAACACCGTATTTTTCTGCGAGCCTCTCAAGTGTTTCGGAATCTGCTCGTGTAAATGCGCCAGCATCGTCCTCTACCCAGTCAAGGTCCTCTCCATAGACTTCGCGATAAATCCGTGGCAGGGAGTCTTCCCAGTCCGGTTCATTTGGGTCGCGTAGCCATTCTCTTCTTATCATGTGTAACTCGGGGCGAGTAATCAGTTCGATAGACTCACCACTCTCGTTAATTCCCTTCTCAATAGTGAGCAATTCACGGAGGAATTCTTGTCGCTTGGTCAGCCAATAGGGACCCGGGATATGGCGCACTTCTCGCACACTATCATCACTGATGTCGCCCGAGTTGTAAGAGACCCTTCCTGTTCTTCGCCGAAAGTTGCGATACTCCTCAGAGTTTTCTGGTTGGCGGGACATGTATAGTTTGTTTCTGAACGCCAACAAAGGCTTCATCCAATTGGCACCCGACTCGATAAGGCCATGCAGCGCTTTGTCGTCAGTCACAACGGTGCACGTCCAGCACCCGAAACGGCTGTTCCCACACGAGGGCGTACTTTTATCGATTACCAGCGGGCACTCGCCTTGGTTCGACCCTTTGTACAATTCGAGCAACTCTTGGTTTGATCCTCCCCATGGGCATGGGGCACTCATTAGGTACATCCACACTTCGTCTGCGGACCAGCTTTCGATGGGCATATACGTGTAGGCGTTTGGAAGAGAGCTGTGGCGGCTAAGCGCAGAACCATCGATTTTATGTTTCGCGATAACCTGGGCGCGAGACGCACTCTCCTGGCTGCGAGAGCCCAACACTACAACGGCCTCACCAAATTTAGCGACCTTATCGAGTATAAACTCGCTCACAGGGTCTATCTTCATTCGTTCCGTGCACCAGCGGAACGTCTGATTTGGCGCAGGATAACCACGACCGAGCAAATTCACCCAAAAGGTTTGATCTGTCTTTGGCACAACACTGTGTGCACTTATAGGTAGGCCCTCTTTCGGCGCTGCCTCATTAATCAGCTTTATTACTCTCTTGATCATGTCGACCACGACAGGGGTCTCAACCAAGGTGTCAGACGAGACCACATAAACATGTTTGGTTCGCTTTTCGGCAGGAAGCTGCAGTAGTGCCATGTAGATCAAGGAAAGAACGCAAGTAGAGTCTTTTCCTCCACTGAAGCCAATAATCCAGGGCCGGTCGTCAGAGCAATATATGTTCTGAATTTCGCGCACTAGGTCCACTAGAGGGCGGTTGCCAAGAGAAAACTCCTGAATCATGGATAGATGATCCGGGAAAACGAACTGTTCCTGCGCAGTCATGTCTTAAGCGACTCCTCGTATTCCTGCTCGGAAGGGGTGAGAGGAACACTTAATTGCTGTTTGATGTAGTTGCCCGTGAGGACGACGCTACTGCGAGCCTTGCTAATGCGACCGTGATGCATTGCTCGACCTTCCCACTCATTGTTAGCTCGTGCCCAATCAATGTCTTGAAGACCTTGCAGTATCCGGCTCCACTGAGATTTTGGCTTGAACAAAAGGTCGGCGCCTATTTGGCCCATGGCCTGCAGCATGACGCCATGAGCATGAACGTATTGCTCACGGAGCTCGCAGGTCGCTACTTTCTTTTCCAGAGCGAGTTGCCAGTCTCTCATGTTAGCCGCGACTTCATTCCAGTATTCAATTGCCAACTGCTGCTCATCCTCGCTAACTAGGTCACTCTTCCCTTTCATCAGCAGAGCCTTTGAGGCGTTCTTGATAGCCGACAACGTAAAAAGTTTGCTGCTTCGGTTGGATATGCTGGACCTCTCCATTTCCGTCAGCCGGGAGAATACCTTCACCTCACGAGCAACAACTCGGGCTAGTTCGGATAAGTGATCCCGGTGGTCATAGAGCGTGCTGATAGAGTCGCTTGGCCGGACAGCGTGCTTGTTGAGATCTGCGAACATTTGCTGGCTGCGCTTCAGACCTTCGTCAATAAAGAACAACACAGGGACGTTGTCGTAACCGAGTTCTGGATTTTGTTCGATTGCCTGAACGATGGCCTCACGGCGGTGTTGGCCGTCGTTGATCAGGATTTTTGCATCCATGGGGATCGACAGTAGCCCCAGGTTTTGAGCGATACCTGTGTCGGTACTGGGTTCAAACGAGACCTGACCATCTACAGACGCTGTGATTCCCGAAAGCGTATAGTCCGTTGGGTTGTCGACCAAATAGCTGACAATGTCTGGTATTCGGGTTCGATTCAATACTCGTTGGGCTCTCAGTTCTGGAGGAACCTCCTGCCCATCGAAGATGAAAATTTTTGGTATTAGTCGTAACGGGCACATGGCCACGTAGCAAGGCCGTCCGGACTGAACGCCTCTCGCTGCCGGGAAGGTGTGGGAGAACTCGGCCATGAGGGTCTCCGGGAATGGAAGTTAAAAGTTGGAATGGAAGTTAATTTACCCAAAATAAACTTCCGGGTCAACGTGGCCAGGGCGAGGTTTCAGATTGGAGAGTTATCTAAGTCCATGAAATCGTTGAGAGAGTAAGATCTTGGGATTAGTCGTTCGTTCGCAGAGCTTCGCTTCATCACCGTTACCTGCTTGGCAGGTGTCTCGCTGAAACTTACGTGAATTGGCCGGTCTTGGCCATAGAAATACATCCTATCGAATTCGAGGTTTTCCGCGATCCATTGACTGACCTCGAACATGTCCTCATCTTCGACGATAAAGTCTACTGCGGCGCCCCCGCGCATGCAGATGGGGTTGCCTAACCTGTTCAGTTCATGGGATGCGTGCTGATCTAGTTTCGGAGCGATCCTACGCCGTATATTTTTGCTCAGTTCTGACGAGCAAAAGCCATAAGTGAGCTTGATCATGCCGAAATAGTCCACGATAGGATCGATAAGATTATTGGCTAGGTCGAGGAGGGCGGTGTAAGTCTCTGGTTGGAGCGGGTGATTCTCGATTTTAAGCGACTTCTGCGTTTCGCCGCATTCAATCAGGTCGCGATATTTGAAGTATTGGCCGCAGGGATGATCGAGGTTCGGAATTTCGGTACTCCTTGTCAGGCTGTGTCCTTCTATTGCCCATCTCTTGTCGCGCAGCGCGTTCTGAAAATCTCTGTCAGGAGGGCCGAAGCCGCTAAAATCGCCAACTCCCAGTTGTTCAAGCGCTTCATCAAAACGCAATTGTTCGGCATAGTTTTCTTGATCCTCATGCATATACCTGCTCTTCAGGTAGAGGTTGGGAGGGGCAAACTCATCACCGTATTGGTAAACATCGATCCGCTGATTTCTCAAATTAATCTTAGTGCGAACGAGCATTTTCGGAATGGCCTTTCCGAAGAAGTCGTCGTAACTCATGAGGGAAAGCTTCCCGGAACGGATGTGGATTTTGACTAGATCGGCAGAACTTGGGTCTCCGAATAGGCTAGATGCACATGTGATGTAAATTCGGAGGACTGGGGGCAATCTTGGTATTAACTCAGTGTGTAGTTGCAGTGAGTGATCGTCATGCAGCCACCCCAAGCCCTGTTCAGAGGCTTCGATACAAGCAGACAGGATCGCACTCTTATCTAATACTTGAACGAGATGATCTTCTCCGATTGTTTGGGCATTCGCTAGGGTCCCACAAAAATGTCTGACATCTTCCTTGAGCTTGTCAGGCATAGGGCGTGGGGGAGCGCTCCGGAAGAATCGTAGTTCGGCAAACTGAACAATCAGATCGTCCTTGCGCGCCTGTTCAGCCCTCGCTAATGCTAACGCTCCCTCCTCATCTTTGACGGTCTCAAGAATTCTCAATGCGGCTGGGTAGGAGCCCAGAAATCTCCGAATGTCATTGAGGTTTTCGATCTCGCTTGGCTTGGGTTTTCTGCCAAAATCTAGCCAAGTGCTCCACAACTTTTCGAAAATATCCTTGTTGTTTTCATACTTCCGTAGACTAGCCGGTGCCCGGCGCTCAGGTTTCTGGCTGTTGAGCGGTCTTTTCGCTCGAAGTAGTCGAGGGCGGCTTCGTTTAACGCTTTTTCTAGCCAGGAAGTCAGTCTTCGCTGCATCCGTCTTGAAAGCGTAAAAAATTCCCGGAGCTATCGGAACAGGCTCTGTTCTGAGCACTGATTCAATGTAAGTTGCCAGTTCGCCTTGTGAAAAATACTTTTGGAAAGTGTTTCGCGAGGTGCGCACACCATCCCTGAAAGGCAGTCCACCCCGAGCATTTGCGTTTTCCAGCATCGCAGAAACGACTAAGATTTCTGACGCAAGTTCATAGGCGCTGGTCAGGACGAGGTGGCGTTTGCGTAAACCGCTGAAGGTTGCCACCCATTCCACGTGAAGCCTGCCACCCGGACC
>NZ_JAVVLT010000083.1:0-2714 GCF_036224885.1 Marinobacter sp. OP 3.4 | reverse complement strand
GAAAGCAGTACCAGATCGCCCGCTCAGCACCCAAACTTGAAGTCTTGGAGGGCTACATGCTGATCATCCGGCCACTTCAGCAAAAAGATCTGGATGACCTCTACACCATGGCCGCCTCCGCCGGCAACGGCATGACCACCCTCCCGCCGGACCGCGAACTCCTCCAGCGCAAAATCCAGAAAGCCCGGGACACCTTCGAAGGCCGGCGAGCCCCCGACGCCGGCCTCTACCTTTTCGCCCTGGAAGACACCGAACAACCCTGCTGCGCCGGCATCAGCGGCATCCAGGCCCGGGTCGGCCTCGACGAAGTGTTCTACAATTATCGCCTCAGCATCACCGTCAGCGACAGCCGCGAACTCGACGTCCACGTCCGCACCCCCACGCTCTACCTCACCAACGACATGACCGACGCCACCGAAATCGGCTCCCTACTGCTGGCGGACAGCCACCGGGGCGGCGGCAACGGCCTGCTGCTCTCCCGGGCGAGATTCCTGTTCCTGGACGAATACCGCGAACACTTCTCCGACAAGATCTTCGCCGAAATGCGGGGCGTCTCCGACGACCAGGGCCAGAGCCCCCTCTGGGACGCCCTTGGAAGACGCTTCTTCGACATGGAGTTCGTCGAGGCCGACCGCCTGTCCGCCAAGGGCAACAAATCCTTCATCGCCGAACTCATGCCCCGGTTTCCGATTTACCTGTCACTGCTGCCGGAAAGCGCCACCGACGTGATTGGCAAAGTCCACCGCAACACCGAACCGGCCCTGAACATGCTCCAGGCCGAGGGCTTCAATTTCAACGGCTTGGTGGACATCTTCGATGGCGGCCCGGTGGTGGAAGCCTTCCTCCACAACATCCGCACCATCCGCCAGAGCATCCTGCGCCCCGTCAAACAGGTGAACCGACCGCTGCTGGACAACCTGTCCGCCAGCGACAAAGTCATGATCTCCAACCGCTCCTTCGACGACTTCCGGGTAGGCACGCTCCCCAGGGATGCGGTACGTGATGAAGAAGTCCAGGTGCCCAGACCGATCATGGAGGCGCTGGGCATCAGCGAAGGGGATCAGGTACGTATCGCCTCCTTGAAAGAAACGCTGTTCTGACCAATACCTGTAGGGTAGGCGGTTATTTCCCCACCCTTTCGCGGACCCCAGGAGGTGCTTCATGAACCTGACGCTGACCGGTGAACTGTTTATCAATGGTCTGTGGGCCTCCGCCCATGGCGAGGCGCTGGAATCCCTGCACCCGGTCACCGGAGAAACGGTCTGGCAGGGCTCGGGAGCGGGGCTCGACGATGTCCATGCGGCGGTGAATGAAGCGCGCCTGGCGTTCGCGGCCTGGTCCCGGACATCCGCCGGTGAGCGTGAGGCCGTTATTCGCCGCTTCGGCGAACTGCTGGAGGAGCACCGGGAAACGCTGGCTCACCAGATTGGCCGTGAAACCGGCAAGCCCCTGTGGGAGTCACGAACGGAAGTGTCGGCCATGATCGGCAAGATCGACATATCGATACGGGCCCGGGACGAACGGGCC
The DNA here is from genome assembly GCF_036224885.1 of Marinobacter sp. OP 3.4. NCBI lineage: Bacteria > Pseudomonadati > Pseudomonadota > Gammaproteobacteria > Pseudomonadales > Marinobacteraceae > Marinobacter > Marinobacter sp. OP 3.4. The sequence continues at coordinate 1,187 of NZ_JAVVLT010000083.1, read as the reverse complement.
GGCTTCCGTGAGAGTGATGTGCCCGGTGGCCGGGCGGTGCTGCGCCACAGGCCCCACGGCGTGGTGGCGGTGTTCGGCCCCTACAACTTTCCCGGCCACCTGCCCAATGGTCATATCGTGCCGGCGTTGCTGGCAGGCAATGCCGTGGTCTTCAAGCCCAGTGAACTGGCGCCGGGGGTGGCGGAAATGACGGTGCGACTCTGGCAGCTTGCCGGTTTGCCAGACGGCGTCCTGAGCCTGATCCAGGGCGAGGTGGATACCGGCCGGGCGCTGGCGGGGCATGACCAGATTGACGGCCTGTTCTTTACCGGCAGTTCGACAGTTGGTCACCTCCTGCACGAACAGTTCGGCGGCCAGCCCCAGAAGATCCTGGCCCTGGAGATGGGCGGCAACAACCCGTTGATCGTACAGGACGTGGCGGACACCCGGGCGGCGGTGCACCACACCCTGCAGTCGGCGTTCCTGTCGGCGGGGCAGCGGTGTACCTGTGCACGACGGCTGCTGGTGCCCTCCGGCAAGGAGGGCGATGCGTTTCTGGATGAGTTGGTCCGGGCAGCGGCCAATCTGACGGTGGGGCAGTTTGATGAGGAGCCCCAGCCGTTCATGGGCGCGGTGATTTCTCCGGAGGCGGCGACCCGGCTAATGGAGACCTGGCGGAAGCTGATCTCCAACGGTGGTCATCCGTTGCTGGAGATGTCCCACAAGGAAGGGACGGGGCTCCTGACGCCGGGTATCGTGGATCTGACTGGTGTGGATGCGCCGGATCAGGAGCACTTCGGACCGTTGTTGAGTGTGTACCGCTATGGGGATTTCGATGAGGCCCTGGCGATGGCTAATGACACGCGGTTCGGGCTGGCCGCCGGTATCCTGTCGGACAGGCGGGAACTGTATGACCGGCTACTGGTGGAGGCCCGGGCCGGTATCGTCAACTGGAACCGGCCGCTGACCGGGGCCAGTAGTGCGGCGCCGTTTGGGGGTGTTGGCGATTCCGGTAACCATCGACCCAGTGCCTACTACGCGGCTGACTATTGTGCCTGGCCTATGGCTTCCCTGGAGTCGGAGCGGGTTTCTTTGCCTGAGTCGCTGGCTCCTGGGATGTCGCTTTGATTCTTATGGGCCTTTGCATAGCCGCCCATACGCGCGTCTGAACGTTCTGGGGGCAGGCAGATCAATCCGGTGATAGTTTT
>NZ_JAVVLT010000082.1:0-2910 GCF_036224885.1 Marinobacter sp. OP 3.4 | reverse complement strand
AGTCACTACGCTGGCAGAAATTTGCCATCCGAGTGTTCATGAGAAATCCGGGCTAAGGCGCCAGATGGTGGAGCGACTAAGCGATATCGACAGGCAATTAGAAGCTGAAATGCGTCGAAGCCGTTTTTCAGGGCCCCAGATTGGAAAAAGCGCCTACCCCATAAAACAGGCACGGGATCTTTTGTGGATGCTCGGTCGTTTATATCCGGAAAAGTCGTTTGAACTATCGAGTTCTCTGCCTGAAGACAGCCGATGGCCGATAGAAGAACATGATCTAAATGAAGTATTGGGCAACTTACTCGACAATGCTGGCAAATGGTCTTCGAGATGCGTAGAGCTCTCTGTGGAACAAGGCAGCGGCTTCAAGCGAATAGTTGTTGCTGATGATGGCCCAGGGGTTAATCACAAGGATTTAGCCAGTTTGGGCCAAAGGGGTCTGCGGCTAGATGAGCAAACACCTGGGCACGGTCTCGGCCTTGCTATCGTTCGAGATATAGTGACTCGCTATGAAGGTAAAATCAGCTTTTCGACTAAGTCCTGTAGCGGTTTACGCGTTTCTATCGAATTATTAAGATAAAATCGAATGTTCGCTTTTGTTTAATACCGGGCGGCCAAAATATGTATAGCACTACTCACTCGGTTTCCCCCTAAAAACTTTCACATTTTTACTCTCTAAAATAGCCAACAGACGACGGTTTTCGAGTGCCAAGGTAGCGTTTTTTGAGGCAAGTGCATTGCGCTGCTCCGTTAGATCCACGATCTTTGAACGTAGCTGACGATTCTTGAAGCGCTCCTGTTTGAGCTGGAGATGCTTCTCGTCACGCTGGCTCTGGATCGCTTTGTTGGCATTGCCCCGAATGCGTTCCATCAAGTCAGGATAGTCTTTGTGAATCAGGGCACGACTGACTCCAGCTTCCTCAGCCACGGCAGCCACCGAGACCTTCCGCCCTTTCTCAACTAACTTTGGCTGGCCTTTTTCCAGTCGCACGATGGCCATGCGGATTCGTTTGTGAGTCTCTGACTCAGATGGTTTCGACATCGGCCAATTGCTCCTTGAGGCGGTTGATGTCTACGCCGAGATCGGCCAGGACCTTCTCGCATCGATCCATGGTCCTTTCGACGGTCTTCGATCCCGAGGCGTCCAGATCCTCGATCTGGCGCAGCTCAATTTGTTGCTGGTAAAGGCCTTCCCAGAACGGCTTGTGGTTATCGTCAATGCAACCGTGCTCACAGTTCTCGCACTGGCCACCTGCACAGTCTACGCCGGTGTCATTGGTGCACCAGGCAATGCCTGTGGACCGCAAGTACACCAGTTCACTGATGGCCTGAACCATTTCCCGACGATCTTTATAGGTGCGAGTCTTCTCGGTACGGCTTCGCATCTGACGGACATGCTCCCCCATGCCACCGGAGAGCGGTGTGTCCGGCTCCAGCCAGTGACCGACGATGGCTTGACGCTTTTCCTCAAATGCGGCATAGATTTCATCATAAAGCTCCAGATCCTGCGCCTCGTTCATTACATACAAGATGGTCATATCCAGGCTCCAGTGCTTGAAGTGGTCTCGCAGGTACCGAAGGTCGCCTAGCTTGTGATGGACAACGTAATTCGCAAATGTACGGCGAAACTGGTGCGATGCTAGTTTCCAGTCAAGCTTTAGGCCTGTTGCAAATCTCTTCAGACGATCATCCAATGATTGCCAATTGATCACGCTTATGGGATTACCCTTTTTCATGCTTCTAGTCAGCCCAACACACTCGGAACACTCCTGTAAGCGAGTCACCTCCTGATGATCACCGACTTCTATGGCATGTTCCAGCGCCTGTTCAAGCTCAATTTGCAAGGGCTCTGAAAGCCGTTCGAGCGTCTTCACGGCGTGAATGGCGATCTCGGGGCACAGCCATGACGTTTCGCCCTCATGGGTTTTATCCGAGCGCGAGCCGAGGAAGTAAAAACGCTCACCATCCCGAACCTCGCTGTACCAGTGATCCCGCCTGATGTTGCCCAACTCATGAGCCCGGATGCCGGTGGTGGCCAGAATGATCACGAAGCAACCATCGCGCAGCTCGCGAAGGGCGTTGTTTAAGGCTCCAAAACCCAGATCCCAGCCGCGGGTTTTCAGAAAGCGAGATTTTTCCTTTATCTGACCAGATAGGTTTTTGTAGCGTAATTGATAGTCGCCCACCGCGTCTCGATGTCCCAGCAACTCGGTAGCCCTGCTCAACAGGGATTCGGACTGTTGGAAGAGGGGGTGCAGCACCTCTTCCGGAATGATGTCGGTTTTCGGTTTAGTTGCTTGTTTCAATTTGGCCAGCGCACTTGCGGAGTTCTCGGGCCAGGGGTGGTCGAAACCGTTTGGTGTATCCAGCAGGTGGCGCCAGCACGTCTCCACAACCAGGAGTCGTTGTGCTTTCGTGCCAGGAGCCAGAGGCCCACCGATCCTGTTAGGTGAGGTGAGCTGGTTTACGTGTTGAACATAGCGGTCTGCAACCATAGGCGTGACTTGTGCAAGGCTTCGGATACCCTGGTCGTGCAGCCAGTTCAACCAAACCACAAGTTTCATGAACTGGCCAGAAACTGTTGAGACCGCTAACTTCGTGTTTGCCCAGATCAGTCTCGCCATGACTGCTTTGGATTCGGACCGGAGTTGTTTACATCTGATGCGGGCAAAATCCAACTTGCGCTTGCAGTCCACGAGACTTGTCGGGCAACCGGTCTTCGGTAACCACCAAACCATGTCTTCGTAGCGAGACAGCACATACAGTACCCCCTCTGCCCGATCGGTGGTGACAATGCCGAGTAAGCCTTCGCCGCTCGGCAGGGCTTCCCGAAGCCGTTGACGGTCGGCCAGCACCACTGACCTGCCCCCAGTCTTTAATCCAACTGCTCCCTAGTAATGTCCGTTACTTTTG
>NZ_JAVVLT010000081.1:0-2983 GCF_036224885.1 Marinobacter sp. OP 3.4 | reverse complement strand
TGTGGCCTGACGGCCACTCGGAGGTGGGTCAAAATTAATGGCCAGTAGTGGGTCACTTTAATTGGCCACTAACAGCAGTATTTTAAGCAGCTGTCAGGCGTCTAGGATATCGGGGGCTTGCCAACAAGCCGAAATCGGGTAACTTTAAGGGGTGAGCCGGATCGTTCAACAAACGACTGTTTGATGATAAGGTGTTTTTGGTTGTCGCTAGTTGCATGCAATTCATTAACCGCGGCAACGAGCCTTTTTATATGAACATTGGCTAAAAGCGCTGCTATGCTTATGGGCCAATATCCAGACTCAGCAATTTCTCGATTCCATCTACAAAGCCGTTTCGAAAGATTATTTTTCCGGTGTGATCTTTGATGCTGCCACGGTCTGTTTTAGTCCAGCCCTTTACTTTCAGGGATTCCTCAGAAATGGCGTCTTTCAATGCATCAATCTCATGGTTCAACAAGCGCGGCAAACGCGATTCAGGCGTGTCTTCAGTATCGGCTCGATAATCAATTTCCAGTTTCTTGATCGATGCAAACCTTTTATTTTCGGCCCGCAATTTACGGACCTTCGAAATCAGATCGAGTATGAGGTAGTGGTGGGTTTTATTGCTTACTTCGTCAACCCAATCGTACTCTCCCGAAGGCGTGGTCTGTGCTTTGATCGCTTTCTTTTTCTTGTTTCCAAGCGCTTGCCAAGCCTCAATAACCGCTCTGTAGGCAGCCCCGGTTTTGTTTCGGATGGTTTGGCTGCTCGGAACGCCACGGCTGGCGCCCAATTTCGCAATCGTTGCGACTTTGAAGTCAACCGCACCAGACTCGTAATGTTCCTTGCACACGGCCTGAATCGCCTCCAAGGACTTCCTCGAACGAGAACTTTTCAATTGTCCCAGAACGGCCTCGTAGACCTCTTTTGGTTCACTCATTGCAGCTCTCAATTCCTAGTGAAAACTTCAAAGATGCATTCATGGCGGACTCGATCTCTTGGCGCACATCGCCTAACTGTAATGGCCCCGCGAGGTCTTCCAGAGTGATTTGGCCATTGATCAGCTGGTCAGCAACGTGCCAGTTATTTTGTGTCACTTGCATAATCAGCCGAACGACCTGATTAGCAGCTTTGAGCTGCTGATCCTCTGTCAGGCGGAATATCGCGGGAGCGATCCCATTGGTATCCGCCAATTTATCGAGCATTTGACTCAGCAAGGGACGTGCTCTGGAGGCGCTGGCACTTTCGTAAATTTCAGCATTAGCGCAAACCTCGGCAAGCAACCTGAACTCGCTGCTTTGCTCCTCCAAATGCATCCCCATTTCCACGTAATTGTCGCTAACAATCAGTTGGTGCTGGCCTGTCTCCGAGCTGATCAGTAGTTCGGTAGCTTGCGAAATCAGCCGGTATAAGTGCTGCAGATCCGTGAGAAGCATGTCGAGCTTCTTGGCCCTCTCTTCATACGCCGAGGTGATCTTTTTCAGCGTTCTCTCTTGGCCAAAAAACTGTCCTGAAGACTCGGCATCATATCGCTCGTCATCCAGTATCTGCCTTTTTTCTTCTAGTTCATGGTATTCCTCGCGGGTGACGTTGATCTCCAGAATGATTTCGTTGGCAATGGCCGACAAACCTCCCAAAAACGCCGGACCCGTGATGAAGAATCTGCATTGAGGACAATTTCTAGACCCGAGGTAGCCACTGGGAACTGGCGAATAAATTGCTTCAGTCTTCCGCTCAACCAGTGTATGGCCACCTTCGCTACACTTGGTCCCGCTCATGGGGCAGATACCTATGCTCATGAGCTGGAAGGCTCCAGAAGGCCAATCAGGTGTCAGACACTGATCCATAATGGCTCGATCTGTAGCGATCAACTCCGGGCGAGCCTCTTCGATTTTTTTTTGGATGATAAGGTCTTCGTAACGGCGGTGGCTCTGCTCAAGTGCCCGTTTTTCAGCCGCCGCCATCTCCATCCGCATTTTGCTGGCCCCCACTTTCGTGTAGTAAATCGTCATCACCAGCGATGCATGACCAACTAGCTTCGAGATTACTGTGATGGGCGCTCTGCCATCGACAATGTAGGCAGTGATAAGGCTGACGCGCAAAGCGTGAGGGGTAAATTGGCTCCTATACTCCACACTGTTCTTTTTCTCGATTTTCTCTGCTAGGTCCTCCTCCCGTCTCTGGCTGTAGAATAACAGTGCAGGCAGGGTTCGTGTGAAAGCGGTGGTCGTGAACATGGGCGATAACTTTTCATCACAGGCGTTAGACGCCGGATCACGGAACAGGAACGCTTGTTTTCCGCGCCTTTTGAGGACGTCATTGTGTTGCGGATACCGCAGCCTGATTTGCGTCCACGGTGTGAGTTCTTTGATAGGATTGTATTTGGATTGCCACTCCCGAAGCTGGACAACCCAATACGCCAGATCTTCCGGCATGAAGGGAATATCGTAGCCTCCATGTTTCTTTCCGGTTTTGTTCGTCGTGATGTACGAACTCAACTCACCATCGTCATTTCCTTTCCGTATGAAGCCCTGATTCCGTTTGCGCGTCGCAAACTGGCTTGGGTTATTGATCCAGTTGACCTTCCCATCGCGCCATATCGGAACAAACTCATCTCCCTCTCCGCTGTCGAGCCAACAAATCTGCTGGCCTCGTAGTGGAATGGATAACAGCGTGTAGTTCGCGACAATTTTTACGGGCGACCATAACTCGTACACCTCTTCAGAATAGCGCTCGCCATCTCGCTTTCGGTCTTTTGTCACCGCTCGATAAATGCAGTTTGGGTCGCTGTCATCTATTAACTGTGGATCAACCTCAAACCAGCAGTCTTCCAGGAACGCATGCAATCGATAGAGATCGCGAAACGACGTTGCCTCAGGGGGAATCAGATGCTGTTTGGCTCGCAAAATGGCCTCCATGGGCAGTGGAGGCTTGTTCGATTCACTGCGCCTAGCCCGGATTTCTCATGAACACTCGGATGGCAAATTTCTGCCAGCGTAGTGAC
>NZ_JAVVLT010000080.1:0-3046 GCF_036224885.1 Marinobacter sp. OP 3.4 | reverse complement strand
GCACCGCGTTCTCCACCTCCACACTGGAGATGTTGAACCCGCCGCGGATCACCATGTCTTTCTTGCGATCGTAGAAGCCGACATGGCTGGCGTCCTGTACGATGAACAGGTCACCGGTACGGAAGAAGCCGTCAGCGGTGAAGGACCGCTCGGTGATGTCCGGCCGCTGGAAGTAGCCGGCAAACAGTCCGGGACTGCGGTAGCAAAGCTCACCAATGCCGCCCGGCTCGGTTATTTCATCATCCTGGTCGCCGAGAATCTTTACTTCGACTCCATAGATGCCCGAGGGCCACTCAACACCTTCCTTACCCCACCAGGGCAGGTGGTCCACCCGCATTTCCAGGTCCGGCACGTCCGCCGGGCCGGCCACCAGGCTGGTACCCTCGTTCTGGCCCCAAATGTTGACGATGTCGATATCCCAGCGGCGCTTGAACTCCTGCATGGACCAGGCGGATGGCGGCGCTGAACCGGTGGTGATGGTGCGCACGCTGGACAGGTCCAACTGGTCCACATTGGGCAGCTTGGCGATCATGTTCAGCATCGCCGGCACCAGGATGGTGTACTGGACATCCTCCCCGGTCAGCTGGCGCAGCAGGATCTCCGGGGTGATGGGGTGGTGCAGCACCAGGGTGCCAGCCACTGCGAGCCAGGGTAAGTAATTCACCCCAACCGCGGTCATATTCACCAGGGGCGCCACACACAGGATGCGATCCCCCTTCTGCAAGCCACAGGTGGTGGACACCAGGCTGATCAGGTACTCCCAGTTGTTGTGGCTCATGGGGCAGCCCTTGGGATCTGCCTCGGTGCCAGACGTCCAGCACAGGGTGAAGATGTCATTGGCATCCACAGCCACGTCCGGCACTTGGCCGGGCGCGCCGCGGGCAATACCGGTCAGTTCCTGCAGGCCGATGTAGTGCCCGAAGCCCAGCTCCCGCCCCAGGGCCCGGTAGTCAAAGCCATGGAAGCTCTCGGCCGAGACATAGAACCTGGCACCGGTCATTTCTTTTACATAGCCCACATCCTTGCGGCGCCACTGCATGGGCAGGGCAGAGAGCAGCCCGCCGGCCTTTGCCGCAGCCAGGTAGAGCATGGCCAGCTCCCAGACGTTGGGCAGCTGGGCCACCAGTACGTCGTCCTTGCCAAAGCCCCGGCTTACCAGTTCCGCAGCCGTGGCATCCACTGCCTGGCCAAACTCCGCCCACGTCAGGCGCCGGGCCGGCGTGCCCACCAGCTCATCCCGGTTGGGCGGATCCACCACCGCTTCCCGGTCCGGATGGGCATCGCGGTTGGCGGCAAAGCGCTGGAGCAGGTTCCTGTCGCCCCAGTACCCCTTGCCGGTGTATTCCTCGATGAGTTCAGGTTTGTGCAGGATCATGATTCAACACTCCTGTCGTTGTGATTCTTGTTATTGTCGGGCATTCACAGTCCGTGACGGCTGACATCGACTTTCGAGAACACTTCCTGCCAGCAGAGCCAAGCCAGAGCCTCGCCTCTGTCAATGCCATCCACTCGTGGTACCCATTGTTTCAGGACGTGCTTGTAAGGACTCGGTCATACTGCCGGAACAACCGGGCAGGCCGACCACATACAGCTTAAACAGAACCTTAGCGAAGGGCCTCGTCTGTTCCGACGAAATAACCGGTGCCCGGAGCCTGAAATCGTCGAATCAGACGAGGTCGCTGTTTCAACGGTGCGAGACACTGACGTTTACATCCTGCCACAACCACAACAACTTCAGGAATTCAGGAGAGTGCCATGCAAGCCCTGATGCAAGACAAGCCCCTGCTCATCTCGTCACTGATTGATCACGCTGCCACCTTCCATCCGGAAACGGAAATCGTCACCAAAACCGTGGAAGGCCCTATGCACCGCACCAACTACCGGGAGCTGCGCAACCGCTCCAAGCGTGTAGCCAACGCCCTGAAGACACTGGGTGTCGATTTTCAGGACCGGATCGGGACCCTGGCCTGGAACACCCACCGTCACTATGAACTCTACTTCGGCGTTTCCGGCAGCGGTGCCATCCTGCACACGGTTAACCCGCGCCTGTTTCCGGAGCAGCTGACCTACATCATCAACCACGCCGAAGACAGGGTGCTGTTCTTCGACATCAGCTTTGCCGACATGGTGAAGCAGCTGGCACCACAGCTGGAGACGGTAGAGGCCTTCGTGGCCATGACGGACCGGAAGCACATGCCGGACATCGACCTGCCCAACCTCTACTGCTATGAGGAGTTGATGGACGCGGCCAGCGACGACTACGATTGGCCGGAATTCGACGAACGCACGGCCTCCTCCCTGTGCTACACCTCCGGTACCACCGGCAATCCCAAGGGAGTGCTCTACGGTCATCGCTCCACGGTACTGCATTCCCTGGCTCAGGTGGCACCGGACGGCTTTGGGCTCAGCAGTCGAACCACGATGATGCCAATCGTACCCATGTTTCACGCGAACGCCTGGGGCGCACCGTACTCTGCTCCCATGGCAGGTGCCAAAGTAGTTTTACCCGGCCCGCACATGGATGGTGAGAGCATATACGAATTAATGAAAGAGGAGAAAGTCACCTCCTCTATCGCGGTACCCACCATCTGGATGATGCTATTCCAGTACCTGGATGCCACACCCGAGACAAGCCTTGAAAAGCTGAGCCTGAACGATGTCGGTGTAGGCGGCTCAGCACCCCCGATCGCCATGATCGAACGCTTCCGCAAATCCGGCATCGACATGATTCAGGCCTGGGGCATGACCGAAACCAGTCCGCTGGGGGTAGTCAACAAGCCGCTACCCAAGCACGACAGCCTCAGCGATGAGGACATGGCAAGACTCAAGACCAAGGCCGGTCGCGGCGTCTGGGGTGTGGAGATCAAGACCGTCAATGATGACGGCGAGCGCCTGCCCTGGGACGGCAAGACTCCCGGTCACGTCTATGTACGCGGCCCCTGGATTGCCAGCGGCTATTATCGCCAGGAAGGTGGTAGCAAGCTGGACAGCGAGGGCTTCTTCCCCACCGGTGACATCGGCACCATTGACCCGGACGGCTTCCTGC
>NZ_JAVVLT010000079.1:0-48525 GCF_036224885.1 Marinobacter sp. OP 3.4 | reverse complement strand
GGGTGGTTAGCTCAGCTGGGAGAGCATCGCCCTTACAAGGCGAGGGTCGCAGGTTCGATCCCTGCACCACCCACCATATTTCTCTCCGTACCTTTCCTGAATGACGCCTAATGCTACGCGTAATGTGGCGGCCCCATGCCTGGAAAACTTCACGACACGTCGTAACTGCATGCTGTTACGTAAGTTTTCAGAGTTTAACAATTTTCCTTACGAAAACTACAACTTACGTTCATAAAACAGATCTTGCGCACAGAGTTGACCCCCTGTAGTTTTGTAAAATTCTATTAAATCGTATGTGCCGGGAGTCATCATTGATGCAGTGTCACGCTACTGAAAAATCACGGGCAGGGATTGCCGCCGTCGTATTCGCGGCCTTGTTGACTGGCTGTGGTGGATCCGGCAGCGGGTCGTCCTCTAGCAATTCAGCGGAAGGGTCCACCGTGCGGGGGCAGACCGTTTCGCTGAGTTGGCAGGCGCCTGGCCAGCGCATCAATGGCGAGCAGATCAGCCTCTACGATATCGATGCCTATATTGTTCGCTATGGGCGTGATCCGGACAATCTGGACCAGCAGGCAATCGTCGACGGGTGTTCATCGCCGCAGTGCGCCTATGACATCAAGGGGCTTGCGTCGGGTACCTGGTACTTCGCGGTGCAGACGAAGGACGTCAACGGGCTGATCAGCCTGCCCAGTGCCCCCGTTTCCCGGACCATCTGAATACCAGGTTCCGGGTTAGTGCTCGGGCTCCCCGGGGTGGGCCGTGACTGGCAGCTTCAGGGTGAAGGCGGAACCTTCACCCTCTTTTGATTCCACATTGATCTCCCCCTTGTGTTTCTCCACCACGACGCTGACGAACGACAGGCCCAGGCCGACGCCGTGCTTGCCGGCCAGTTCGCTGCTTTTCTGCCGCTGGAAGCGATCGAACAGGGTGGGGAGTTCCGAGGCGGCAATGCCCGGGCCTTCATCCGTGACCGTCAGGCAGGCCTGATGGCCGGCGCGGAATACCTGCATGGTAACCGCCGTGCCGGGCTCTGAGTACTGCACGGCATTGGTCAGCAGATTGATCACCGCCCGCTCCAGCAGCTCCGCATTGCCCCGGAGCCAGAGATCGTCACTGCCCAGTAGTACCAGCTTGATGTTCTTCTGCAGGGCCTGTTCGCTGACGCTGTCCCGGGCATTTTCCACGATGGCAAGGAATTCGCAGTCATAGAAACGGGTTTCCGTGAGCTGCTCGGCCCGGGCAAGCTGTACGAATTCCTCCGCCAGGTGATAGCTGCGCCGGGCCAGCTTGCGGAGCTGTTCCAGCTGTTCTGTCTGGACTTCACCGGGGCGGCGCTTGAGCTGTTCGATCAGCGCCAGTTGGGAGACCAGCGGTGAGCGCACGTCGTGGGAGATAAAGTCGATGGCTTCCCGGTGCTGGCGCTGCTGTTCCCGCAGTTCCGAAATATCCGCGATGTTGGCAATCACGCCATTCTGGTTACTGTCCGGCAGCAGGAAAGGTGCAAAGTGGATCAGGAAATCCCGCCCGTGCAGGCGCAGGTCCACGGTGCGGCTCTGTTGCTGGGTCAGGGTGTCGGCCACGGTCTCCGACCAGCCCGGTGATCGTGGGTCGTGGCCCTGAAGCAGCGTTGCCAGGGACATGCCCTGCAGGCTGGGCTGCGGCTCGTTGAACCATTGTGGCACGTGCCCATTGGCGAACAGGATCAGCCCCAGCGGGTCGGTGACCACAATGCCGTCCGGCATGTGCTCGAAGCTGCGCCAGATAAAACTCTGGATATGGTTCAGCTTCTGGGTGGCCTGTTGGGCCCGGTTGATGCGGGTGGACAGGTTCTCCCGCACCACGGCCACCGGCTGATGGTCATGGGGTTGCTGTAGCTCCAGGCGCCCGAGGTAGCGTTCGGCGGCGGCACCGGCCAGGCCTGATGGTAGCTTCAGGGCAAGTCGGTACCGGTGGTCGCCGCGGGTCAGGGTGGTTCGGCTGACGCCATGGTCATGCAGCCAGAATCCTGGGCGTCGTGGCCACACCGGCAGCTCGTCGTTGGACAGGTTCTCCCGGACCAGGATGGTGTCGTCTTCCATCAACAGCCAGCCTTCCGGTGTCACCAGTTCGCGAAGGTTGGCCAGGATCTGGTGCGGGCTGCGGCTCCAGGGTGGCGGCAGGTGCAGCAGGTTGCCACGCTCCAGTTGATCGATCTGCTGGTTGAGGAACCGGTTGGCCAGTGACAGCCGGCGGGCGCTCCATAGTGGAAACGCAATCACCGGAACCAGCAGAGCATTGGCCACCGGCACCCAGGTATCCAGGTACAGCAGGGTAAACACCGCAGTGCCCAGCACCAGCACGAACAGCAGGCCGGAAAACCCGAAGGTCCGGCTGGGGCGCAGTCGGGGCAGTACCAGCACGATCACCAGTCCGCTGAACAGGGCGAGCCCCACGGACCACAGTGGCGATACCTGACGAATCAGGCCGTGGTTCTCGATGGCGGCCAGTACGTTGGCATGGAATTCCACCCCCGACATGGGTTGGGCCAGACCGGAGAAGGGCGTGGGCAGCACATCGCCAAAACCCGCGGCGGTGGCGCCAACCAGCACGGTTTTTCCGTCCAGCCAGCCGGACGGCGGCGGGTTGACCAGCAGATCGCTGTAGGAATAGGTGGTATAGGCACCGCTGCGGCCGGCTAGGGGGACCCGGCGGAAATCCCGGCGGACGTTGACGTAGGCGGGGGCATCCAGCCCATCGGGCGATACCGGTGCCACTGAGGGGGAGTTGCTGCTGGTGGCCAGGGCCATGGCTGGCCAGAGTTCGTTGCCCAGGCCGTTGTAGAGGTAGAGACCCCGGGCAATGCCGTCGGAGTCCAGCTCCACATGGGCGTGGCCAATGGCAAAGGCGGCACCGGCCAGTCGCGGCGTGGGCAGTTGCTCGCGGAACAGGTCATCCTGGCTGCTGGGGGCCACATAGAGCGGCAGGATCACCCGGCCGTGGGAGCGCATGGCCTCCGCCAGGACCTGATCATCCATGGCCGGTTCCGTAAACAGGATATCCAGTACGATGCGCTCGGCACCGGCCTCCGCCAGGTTGTCGATCAGGCTGGCATGTACCGAGCGTGGCCATGGCCAGGGGCCGATGGCGGACAGGCTTTTCTCGTCGATGGCAACAATCACCACGTCCTCGGGAGCTTCCGGGGACCAGGTGGTGATCAGTGTGTCGTACAGCCAGTTATCGAGACGTTGCGGCAGGGTGGTGAACTGAAGCAGCAGCAGGAGGCCGATGAGGGGCAGGGCCAGCGTCCAGGCTGAATGTCCGGTGGAAAACCAATCCCTCGTCATGGGCCCTGCTATGGTACGTGGTGGATTCAGTGCTGACCGCCTTGAAGTCAAAAGGCTGACAGTACCATTATTCTACATATAATTCTCTACCCGGGCCCCACCGACCCACAGTTGGACCTTCGGTAACCGCCCGCAGACGTACAAAGTACCGTCTGCCGGGGATCAGTCGCAAGGCGGCCGTGGTATTGTCCACCGTGGCCTCCTTGATCACGTCCTCGAACGAGGGGTCTTCCGACAACTGCAGGAGGTAACCGGAAGCGTCCTCATTGCTTTCCCAGAATACCCGTACCTGGCGATCAATGTAGTTGGCACTGATCACCCTGACCGGCGGCAGGGTGCCGTTGACGGTCAGCGTCCGGGTCTCACTGGTGGCGACGGAATTACCACCGGCCTCGGTGACCACCCGCCAATGGTATTGCCCCGGCTTCAGGGACTTGTTCGGGGTTGCCGATTCCTCCCCGCCCCAGTCGCTGCTGGCTACCACGTCAGTAAAGCTGCTGTCGTTGGCGATTTCCACCCGGGCTTTCTCGCTGTCCCCCTGGTAACGCCACCGGAAGCGGGGTTGATCGTTGTCCACCTCGGCCTTGTCCGCCGGTTCCAGCAGTTCCGCGGCCCTGGCCGCCAGGTCCACCTGGAAGGCGACACTGGCGGGCATCCCGCTGGTGCCATCTTCCATGAGTGACGCCACCTGTACCTGGTACTTGCCGTTGGCCAGGCCGCCGAGGTTGACGCGAGTGTTGCCGGTCTGTTCCCGGCGGACCCAGTGCCCGGTGTTCTCGTCCAGGATATCCACCCGGTATCGACCGGCGCCGGTGGACTGCCACGCCAGCTCCGTGGGCATGTTGCTGATGGTTTCCGGCAATGGCTGGGGTTTCGGGGCTGGCGGCAGGCGGAGTATCCGCAGCTCCTTGGGGGTGCTGCGATTCACCGATGCGCCATAGCCCGCCGGGATCTCGCGGATGTCGTCGGGCGGGCCGAAGGCAACGCGGCCCTCGGTCACCTGCAGGTGACTGCCATTGCCATCCGCCTGCAGGGCGAAGGCGGTTCCCCGCACGGCGGCAATGGCCGATGGGGTTTCGATCTCGAAGCGGGCGCCTTCCTCGATCATCGGCTTGATGCGATTGCTCACGCCGCCCCGCTCCAGGCGCACCCGGGTGTCGGTCATGCCGGTGCGGCCATAGCGGGTGAGGCGGTTGAACACCACCGAGCTGCCGGGATTGATGCGGATGGTGGAGCCATCGGCAAGCTCGACGGTGACCATGCCATCGTGGGTGACCACGGTATCACCGGCCAGGATCTGTTGGCCGTCGGTCAGCCGTCGAACGGTGCCGGTACCGGCGGACCGGATCCGGGCATGACCGCTGACACCCTGAACCCGGGCGGGCTCGGGCTGTTGCTTGAGCCAGGCCACCGGAATCCGGATCTGGTCGCCGGCACTGATGGTGGACGGTGAGCGGAGGCCATTGTAGCTGGCCAGGCGGTCCGCGGAGGCGGACGATTTCAGCAGTTCCCGGGCCACCTGTCCGAAGGATTCGCCGGATTTGAGCGTATAGGTCCAGTCGGAGGGATCACCCACGGGCTGGGACAGACCGACGCCGGACGACCCGGAGCCCCTGGCGATGGTCAGCTCCGCCAGCGACGGGGCCGGCAACAGGCCGGCCACCAGCAGCAGGGCCAGGGTCAGGCGCACCGGGGACAACCGGTGTCGGCGTGTCATGGAAACGAATGATGGCAAGTGGCGGTCCCGGGTCATCAGGCGGAAGTGGTTTCCTCAGCAACGGTGGCGTCGGCCATGGACTCAAGCCGGTAGCCCCGTTGATAGATGGTCTTGATCCGGAAACCGTTTTCCGGGTTCAGGCCCAGGCGCCGACGCAGGCGACTCATATGGGTATCCACGGTCCGGGTGTTGATGTCCCGGGTCAGGCCCCAGACACGTTCCAGCAGCATCTCGCGGGTGAGCAGCCGGCCCTGGTTCTGGAACAGGAACAGGGTCAGGTCAAAGTCCTTGTCGGTCAGCGTCAGCAGTTCGCCGCGCAGGGTGATGGTGCGTCGGCTGGTGTTGATCACGAAGGGGCCGTAGACCAGCTCTTCCTTATCCGTGTCCGGGTTGGAGCGGCGGGCCAGGGCGTTGATACGGGCATTCAGTTCCGCCGGCCGTGCGGGTTTGGCCAGGTAGTCATCGGCACCGGCATCCAGGGCCTGGACGATGTCCTGCTCGCTGTCACGCTGGGTGAGGAACAGCACCGGTACCGGCCAGTTCAACTGCGCGCGTACGTCCCGCAGCACATCCAGGCCGGTCATGTCGGGAATCTGCCAGTCCAGTATCATCAGGTCATAGCTGCGGTGAAGCACGGCACTCAGGAATGACTGCCCCGTGGGGAAGCTGTCACAGGGGTGACCCTGATCCGCCAGAATCTGCTGCACATGCTGAGCCTGTTCATGTTCGTCTTCCAGCAGGGCTATGCGCATGATTTGTCTCCTGAAAACGCAAGTTTCACCGGCACCGGGTGATGATGGGCATCCGGGCGTTACTCAAACGGCTGTTTAACACGCCATATTGTGTCAAATATTTAATGACGAGTCAGTGTCATTATGTAGCGTTACGTAAGGTCGCTATGACCTGGCCGGCGGTCGCTGGAGCGAGGCTGGCGAACCATTGTCGTCATTGACTGTTTGTCGGCAGGAAGGGAAATTACTGCAGCCCCAGAACCAGCCGCGATGGCTTTTTCTGCGGACCAGGGGCGCATAGCAGGCGGGGCAGGGCCATGGTCGCTGACTGGTACCGTCCTGCGGGGCGGTGTCGTCGATGGGCCGGGTGCCGTTGCAGTCCGGGAAGCGGGTACAGGCATGGAACCGGCCGTACTTGCCCTCGCGGATGCGCATGGGTGCCCGGCACTTGGGGCAGTGGATGGCGTCCGAGTCAGCGGGCGCATCGGTGGATTGCCGATGTGAGGCCGCACCGGCGGTGGCGGCCGGCTGTCGTATGAAGCCGGTGATCTGCCCCTTGAGCTGATCCAGGAACTGGCGGGGGTCGCCCTTGCCGGCCCGGATCTCCTCCAGGGTGGCTTCCCAGAGGGCGGTCATGTCCGGCTGGCTGATGGCTTCCGGCAGGGCATGTATCAGGCTGCGTCCCTTCCCGGCAGCCCGGATGTGTCGGCCTTCCCGGTACAGGTAGTCCCGCCGGAAGAGGGTTTCGATAATGGCGGCCCGGGTGGCCTCCGTGCCCAGTCCGTCGGTTTCCCGCAGGGTCTTGCGCAGCTCCGGGTCACTGACAAAGCGGGCGATGTTGGTCATGGCGGCCAGCAGCGTGGCATCCGTGAAATGCTGGGGGGGCTGGGTCATGCGTTCCTTCACCGAGGTGTCGGTGCAGGTGACGTCATCGCCGGTTTCCAGCCGTGGCAGGGGCTTCTTCGGTGGGCCGTCCGGTGTGGCGGACTGACGTTGTTTGGGCTCCAGGGTCTTCCAGCCGGCTTCCAGCAGGGCGGTTTCCGTGGCCCGGAACCGGTGTTCGCCGATGGCCAGTTCCAACCGACCCTCCCGGTGGATGGCGTCCGCCATGAACTGCATCAGGTAGTAACGGGCCACCAGGTTGTAGACGTTCTGTTCCGCCGGTGTCAGCCGGCCCGCCGGTCGTGCCCGCAGTGTGGGGATGATGGCGTGGTGGGCATCCACCTTTTTATCGTTCCAGGCCCGGGTGCGGCGTTGCAGGTCGAGGCTGTCGGTGGCTGGTGCCAGGCTGTCGTCCACCCGGCCGATGGCCCGGACAACGCCGGCGGCCTGAGCCAGGTGCCCTTCGGGCAGGTAGCGGCTGTCGGACCGGGGGTAGGTGATCAGCTGGTGTTTCTCGTAGAGGTTCTGGGCGGTATCCAGCACGTCCTTGGCGCCCATGCCAAAGGCCTTGCCCGCCTCGATCTGCAGGGCGGACAGTGACAATGGCAGGGGCGGGGCCTCCGGGCGGTCCCGGAAACGGGCGGCGGTAATGCGGCCGGGTCGGCCCTGTACCGCCCTGGCTATATCCTCGGCGATGTCGCGGCTGAGCAGCCGGTCCTCGTCGTCCAGATGGTCGCGCACCGTCTCCGAGGGCAGCCACCGGGCCTCGAAGGACTGGTCGCCATCGTCATCGACGGGTTGCGCGGTAATGGTGAGGCGATACCAGGGTCTGGGCTCGAAATCGGCAATGGTGTCGTCACGGTGGACCACCAGTCCCAGCACGGGTGTCTGTACCCGACCCACGGAGTAGACGCCGTCCGCCCCCTGTTGCTGGTAGCTCAGGGTGTAGTAACGGGTCAGGTTGATGCCATAGAGCCAGTCGGCCCGCTGCCGTGCCAGGGCGGAGTGGGACAGGCGCCGGAAGTCCCGGTTGTCCCTCGGGCTGGCCAGGGCCCGGCTCACCGCATCCCGGTTGAGGTCGTTGATCAGTACCCGGTGCACGGGGCACTGGACGCCGAAATACCGCAACACCTCGTCCACCAGCAATTGCCCTTCCCGGTCCGGGTCGCCGGCATGGTAGATCACCTGCGCCTTGCGGATCAGGCTCTCCAGTACGCCCAACTG
Organism: Marinobacter sp. OP 3.4; assembly: GCF_036224885.1. NCBI lineage: Bacteria > Pseudomonadati > Pseudomonadota > Gammaproteobacteria > Pseudomonadales > Marinobacteraceae > Marinobacter > Marinobacter sp. OP 3.4. The sequence goes on along the minus strand of NZ_JAVVLT010000079.1, from coordinate 40,648 downwards.
TTTGGTGACACTGTCCCGTGGCATCAGTCGCCAGCGCTCCGGAAACACAGGCAGGTCGTCCATTCGCCAGGATTTCCAGCGTGGATCGTAGCTGGCCGGCTCCGCCGGTTCCAGCAGGTGGCCGATGCACCAGCTTACCGTCACAGCCTGCTCACCTTCACCACAACGTAACCAGCCGGGGCCCTTCTGGACGGGGCCGGGCAGGGCGTCGGCTATGGCGCGGCCCAGGCTCGGTTTTTCGGCTATGTACAAGTGCATGGCGTCGTGGACTATCCGGCGGTTCAGGGGAGAGGCAAGATGGCGCCTCGGCCTCCCCCTGTCAAGACGCGGCACAGGGTGTAGACTAGATAGCAACAGCCACCACACCAACAGAGATACTACGGGTATGCGGATACAGCAGTCGATCGAACAGAAACTGGGCGAACGTTTCGAGGGCGGTCACCTCACGGTGGAGAACGAGAGCCATATGCACAGCGTGCCGCCGAACTCCGAAACCCATTTCAAGGTCACGTTGATCTCGGACCAGTTTGAGGGTCAGTCCAGGGTGCGTCGCCACCAGGCCATCTACCAGGCCCTGTCCGAGGAGATGCAGGGCGGGGTCCATGCCCTGGCGCTGCACCTGTTTACACCGGAGGAATGGGAGCAGGCCGGCGGCCAGGTTCCCGACTCCCCCAACTGCATGGGCGGTTCCAAACGGGAGCAGGCGTCGTGAGTCAGTTTTTCCAGATCCATCCGGAAACACCCCAGAAGCGGCTGATCAACCAGGCCGTGGACATCCTCCGCAAGGGCGGTGTGATCGTCTACCCCACCGACTCCGGTTATGCCATCGGCTGTTGCCTGGAGGACAAGCAGGCGGCGGACCGCATCAAGCGTATCCGCAAGCTGGACGACAAGCACAACTTCACCCTGGTGTGCCGGGACCTGTCGGATGTGGGCATCTACGCCAAGGTGGACAACACCCAGTACCGCCTGCTGAAGAACTTCACCCCGGGGCCCTACACCTTCATCCTGGACGCCACCAGCGAGGTCCCCCGCCGCCTGCTGCATCCGAAGCGGCGTACCATCGGCCTGCGGGTGCCGGATAACGCCATCGTGCAGGCGCTGCTGGGGGAGCTGGGTGAACCCATTATGAGCAGCACGCTGATCCTGCCGGGGGAGGAAGAGGTCATGACCGACCCCTACGACATCCGCGATGTGCTGGAACACGAACTGGACCTGATCATCGATGGCGGTTTCTGCGGCATGGAACCCACCACCGTGGTGAACATGACCGGGGAAGTACCGGAGGTTACCCGGGTGGGCAAGGGCGACCCGGAGCCTTTCCGGGTGTAGTGTCCCGTCAGGCCCGGGCGTTAAGTCGGAAGGCGTAGGCCCGGGCACTGGATGCGGTATCGCCGGAGTCGCCAGAGAAGGTGCGGCGTATGCTGTCATAGCGGTGCACCAGGTCCTGCAGGCCGTTGAACTGCTGGTTATCGCTGACTAGAGTATCCAGCACGGTATTGCTGGTGCCATAGGCTTGGTTCAGCTTCAGGGCGGTGTCGACGAAGGTCAGTGTCGGTTCATTGACGCTCAGGCGCTGGAGCGCGTCCCGGAACTCCCGGCTGTTGTTCAGGTCCTGCTGGATACGCTGCCGCGGCTGTTCCGGCATCCGGCCCTGTATTTCCACCTCTCCGTTGCTCCCCCGGGAGGCGGCAATCTGGGTGGTGGGTTGCATGCTGTACTCGGCAAGCTTGTGCCGCAGGGTCTCCCGCACGAAGGCAATATCCTGCCCGACCTGTTGCCGGTACTCGGTGACGGACAAGCGCCCGGTCTTGCTCCGGGGCTGGCCACCGGTGAGGGTAAAGGTGTCGTCATTGCCCTGGCGGGTATCCGTCGGCGTGGCCTGGCTGGCCTTGCCTGCCGCTCCGGCCTGGGGATCAGCGGCCTTGCGGGCGGTGGCCTGCTGGAACTGGCTACCGGCCTTGATCAATGATGTCAGCAGAGACATGGTGGCTTTACCTCCGGAACAAACCGGCCAAACAATGACGTGTCAGGAGGATGTAAGCAGGAATCGCGCCAGGAGGTCTGATGCCGACCTTCCCCGATCACTATCCCTGACACTGGCAATTTCCTGATTAGCATGCTTTCCTTTAACGGATTTCAATAAAAACAACCCCATAGAAGGTAGTAGAACCATGTCCCTATTCGATCTTTCCGGAAAAGTCAGCCTGGTCACCGGTGCCGGGCGTGGCATTGGCCGCAGCATTGCCCTGGGCCTGGCCGACGCGGGCAGCGACCTGGTGTTATGCAGCCGCAGCCGCGACGAACTCGAGGTTGTGGCCGGGGAGGCCCGCAGCAAAGGCGTCCAGGCGTGGGTCGTCACCTGTGATGTGGGTGACCCGGGGCAGATCACGTCCGCCGTGGAAACCGCCATCCGCGAGGCCGGCCATATTGATGTGCTGATCAACAATGCCGGGCTGGCGATCAAGCGGCGCGCCGAAGACCTGCCGCTGGAAGACTGGCAGACCATTATCAACATCAACCTGACCGGCGTGTTCCTGATGGCCCAGGCGGTGGGCCGGCACATGCTTGAGCGTGGCAGCGGCAGCATCGTGAACATTTCCTCCATCGCCGGCAAGACCGGGCTGATCGGCTCGTCCGCCTATTGTGCGAGCAAGGGTGGCGTCGACATGCTCACCAAGACCCTGGCGGTGGAGTGGGCCGAGCGCGGGGTGCGTGTCAATTCACTGGCGCCGGCGTATACCGAAACGCCCCTGGTGAAGTCCATCACCGATGTGCGAGCGGACTTCGCTGAACAGGTGGTCGCCCGTACCCCCATGAAACGCATGGCCGATCCTGACGAAATGGTGGGCACCGCGATTTTCCTGGCATCCCGGGCCTCGTCCTATGTCACCGGTGAGACGGTGATGGTCGACGGTGGCTGGACGGCCCTCGGAGCCTGAGCAGACCCTGTTTCGACAACCAAGTCATCAACAAACAGAACAAGAAGGAGTACCCATGAACCAAGCCGTTGTTGCCCCGGATGCCCCCTGGTTCTCCAGCTATCCCCCCGAGATTCCCCACCAGCCGGAACTGACCGGCCTGTCGGTCCACCAGATGCTGGCCCAGGCCGCGGGCCGTTGGCCGCAACGGGCGGCCGTCAACTTCATGGGCCGTGACCTGAGCTATACAGAGCTGGACCAGTTGGTGTCACGGGCCGCCGCCGGGTTCCAGGCACTCGGCGTTGGTCCCGGCGTCCATGTAGGACTCTATCTGCCCAATACGCCCCACGGCATACTCTGTTTCCTGGGTGTCCTGCGGGCCGGCGGTGTGGTGGTGAACTATTCGCCCCTGGATGCCGAGCGCATCCTGGAGCACAAGATCGGTGACAGCGAGACCGATATCATGGTCACTGTCGACCTCAAAGCACTGCTCCCCAACATGACCGGGTTCCTGGGCAACTCCCGCCTGCGGAAACTGGTGGTGGGATCGGTGGACGAGTTCTCGGGCCAGCCGGAGGCCGTGCGCGGCAAACTGGAACAGGCCGGGGAACTGGCGGAGGTACCCCGGGACGAGCAGGTGATGAGCTTTGCCAGCCTGCTGGATAACGATGGCCACTACCAGCAACACGCCGAGGCCAACGACCTGGACCGGCTGGCGGTGCTGCAGTACACCGGCGGTACCACCGGCGCCCCCAAGGGGGCCATGCTGACCCACGGCAACATTGCCGCCGCCGCGGATCAGCTGGGCACGGCCCTGAAGACCACGGTATCGCCCGGGGAGGAGAAGGTACTGGCGGTGCTGCCGCCCTTCCATATCTATGCCATCGTGGTGAACATGCTGTTTGGCCTGCGTAACGGCGCCACGCTGTACCAGCACATCAAGTTCGATCCGGAACAGGCCCTGGAAACCATCCAGAAGGACGGGATCACGGTGTTTCCGGCGGTGCCCACGATGCTCTCGGCCCTGCTGGCCTTCCCGAAGCTGGGGGACTATCAACTGGATTCCCTGAAACTCTGCAACTCCGGTGGCGCCCCGTTGCCCGTGGAGTTGCAGCAGCGGTTCCAGGAGGCGGCCAGCTGTTCCGTCAAGGAAGGCTGGGGCATGACGGAAACCACCGCCCTGGGCACCTTCACCCCGGAGGGCATGCCGTCCCCCGACGGTGCCTGCGGGGTACCGGTGCCGGGTATCGACCTGAAGATCATTGCCATGGATGGCAGTGACCGGGAAATGCCCCAGGGAGAGCGGGGCGAACTCTGCATCGCCGGCCCCAACGTGATGACAGGCTACTGGAAGCGGGACGACGCCACCGCCGAGTCCATGACCGCCAATGGCTATTTCCGCACTGGTGACGTGGCCTGGATGGATGACAAGGGGTTCGTCTACATCGTCGACCGCACCAAGGATATGATCATCTGCAGTGGCTACAACGTCTACCCGCGCAATATCGAGGAGGCCATCTACGAGCACCCGGCCGTGGCGGAAGTGTCGGTAATCGGCGTACCGGACGATTACCGGGGCCAGAGCCCACGGGCCTACATCACCCTGCGGGAAGGACAGCCGGAGCCCACCCTCGATGAGATGAAGGCGTTCCTCAAGCCGCGCCTGGGTAAACACGAGATGATCCACGGTCTGGAGGTTCGCGATGAACTGCCCAAGACCCCCGTGGGCAAGCTGTCCAAGAAGGAACTCTACGCCGAGGTGGGGCGTTGACCAGGGAGACTGCCACAGCCACCAGGCTGCGCAGTTGGGACTGCCTGGTGGAGGACTTCCTGGCCTTCCGGGCACAGGGGCAGGCGGTTGCCCTGGTCACGCTGGTGAACTCGGAGGGCGGCTCACCCCGCCCGCCGGGGAGCCAGATGGTGGTGGCCGCCAATGGCGACCATGCCGGACACCTGACCGGCGGCTGCGCGGAGAGCGTGATCGTCGACGAGGCCCGGGCCGCATTGGGGGAAGGGCGCAACCGCACCCTGCGCCTGGGGGCGGGGTCGCAATACCTGGACATCCAACTCCCTTGCGGCGCCTCGGTGGAACTCTATATCGACGTGACCGTGGACGACGGGACCATGGCCGCCGTCCAGGCTGCCCTGGGGCAACGCCAGGTGGTGGCCCTGGATACCCTGGCGCCGGGCTCTCACCAAGTGGTCATCGACCCAGGGGATGGCAGCCCCGCTACGGGTTTTCGACGCTGCTACTACCCGCCCCGGCGGCTGCTGATCTACGGCAAGGGGCCGAATGCCTACACTCTGGCGCGCCTGGCCCGGGAAAGCGACCTCCAGGTATCACTCCACGCACCAGACCGGGCCACCCTGTCGGCCTGTGACGGTACCGGCGTGGATACTGGCCTGCTGACATCGCCAGCGTCGGTCCGGGTGCCGCCGCTGGATGCGCACACGGCGGTCGTGCTGATGTTCCATGAGCATGACTGGGAGCCGGCATTGCTGAGGCAGTTGCTACCGACCAATGCCTTCTATCTCGGGGCGCTGGGCAGCCGCCGCACCCACCAGCAGCGCTGTGAGCAACTGGCGGCGGACGGCTTCCCGCAGGCAGCGGAGCGCATCCATGGACCGGTGGGGCTGGATATCGGGGCCGGCAATCCGGTGGAGATTGCCCTCTCTATCCTCGCGGAAATGGTCCGGGACTATCGCCGGGGGCAGGGCAACAGGCCACTGCTGATCAGGGCGAGCGCTGAGACCGTCGACCGGGTTACGTGAGCGCCGCCAGATCCGCCGGGGTATCCACATCCGCCATGACGCCGGCGATGGCAATCCGCTGTGCTCCAGCGGCCTCCAGAAGTCGTCCCGCCCCCCGGTCACCCTCCAGGGTCAGCACCGCCGGCCATAGCCACCGTGGCAGGTAGGCGGGGACCCCCGGGCGCCCTCCATAGTCTGCCGCAAACGGTTTTTCGGGCATCTGTTGCGCCGCGTCCCGCAGCCGCCCCAGGGCGTCATGATCCAGCAGCGGCTGGTCCACCAGCACCACGAACACGCCCCGGGCCGTGGACGGTAGGGTATTTATGCCTCTTTTCAGGGAGGCGGACATGCCTTGGGGCCAGTCGTCCGTATCCAGCCATGATGAAGGGCGTTGGCCGGCCCTGAGGGGCAGCAGTGGCCCCCGGCACCCCGTGATCACCCGGACATCGGCGCTGAGCCGGCGGGCCTGGCCTATGGCGTGATCCAGCAATGACCGGTTCCGCCACCGGGCCAGGGCCTTGGCCCGACCGAACCGGCGGGACGCGCCCGCCGCCAGTACCAGGGCCGGCAGGGTGTTCGTGGCGCGAAAGGCCGCCGCACACGCCTGCCGACATCGCGAGCCGTTACCGGCGACCACCGGCGTCAGGCCTGCAGGGCCTTGCGCACGGCCTCGGCGGTGATGGGGATCTCCCGCATCCGCACCCCGACCGCCGCGAAGATCGCGTTGGCAATGGCGGGGCCGGTCACCGTGGTGGCCGGTTCCCCCAGGCCCACGGCGGTCTCGGTGCTGTCGATGAACTCGATCTCCAGTTCCGGCACGTCCCCCATCCGCATCGGGGTATAGGTGTTGAGGTTACGGGCCACGGGTTCCCCTTTCTCGAAGTGGGTGCCTTCATGGAGGGCCATACTGGCGCCCCACAGGGCCGCCCCTTCCACCTGGGCACGGGCACCATCCGGATGGACGACGGTGCCGGCGTCGGTCACCAGGGTCAGTTTCTCCAGCTTCACCCGTCCGGTCTCCCGGTCCACGTTCACTTTCGCCACGCAGGCGGTCCAGGTGGGCATATTCCGCTCCTGGCCATAGGTGGTGGCGACACCCAGTCCGGTGCCTTCGGGCATCTCCTGACCCCATTCCGAGAGGGCCCGCACCCGCCGCAGCACATTGGCCTGGCGGGAGGCCCCGCCCACGGAATTGGGCGCTTGCCCCGCGTTCCTGCCCTCCGCCTTCAGCAAGGCCAGGCGGAAGTCGATGGGGTCCTGGCCCGCCTTGCGGGCGGCCTCATCCATGAACGACTCCAGGGCGAAATTGACCCAGCCGGAGCCCACGGAACGCAGCCAGCCGGGGCGGAAGGTGGCATTGGCGAGATCATTGGAGATGGCCCGGACCCGATGCGGGCCCACGGAATACCAGTGGGCCGCCCCCTGGATGGAGAAGGGGTCGAAGGGCTCGTCGTTGGCTCCCTTGGGCATGAAGAAGGGGGCCATCACCTGAGTGGGCCAGCCCGCCGTGGCGTGGTGCTCCATACCCACCGGGTTGCCGTCGCCGTCAAAAGCCATCCGCAGGCGCTGATAGGAGGGCGAGCGCAGGGAATCGAAGCGGCTGTCGTCCTCCCGGGTCAGTACCAGCTTCACCGGCTTGCCCAGCTGCTGCGAGGCCAGCGCCGCCGGCACCGCGTAGTCACCGTTCAGCCGGCGGCCAAAGCCACCACCGAGCATGTAGGTGCGCATGATCACCTGGCTCTCCTTGACACCGAGGGCCTTGGCCAGCACCGGAATGATCAGGGACTGCCACTGGTTGCCGGTGTGGATCTCCCAGGTGCCGTCCTTCTCGTAGGCCAGGGCGTTCACCGGCTCCATCTGGAAATGCAGCACACTGTGGGTGATGTAGTCCTGTTCGAAGACGTCAGCGGCGCCGCCGAAGGCATCGTCCACGCCCTCGTCCGGGAACATGATGGAGCCCTTGTCCGGGTTTTCGATCAGTTTCACACCGTGGTCCAGGATGTCCTGCTCGCTGACATCGGCGGTGTCGCCGGCGCTCCAGTCCACCTTCACCTTCGCGGCGGCCTTGTTGGCGGCGTGGAAAGAATCGGCGATCACCACGGCCCAGCCGGGCACGGTATTGGTGGGGTCCTCCAGCACGATGGTCTGCCGGTAGCCCTTGACCGATTTCGCCTCGCTGTCGTCCACACTGTTCACCGTCGCGCCATAGCGGGTTGGCGGAATCAGCGGGCGTCCGTACACCATACCATCCACCTTGGCATCCAGGCCGTAGCGGCTGGCGCCGTCGGTCTTGCCCGGGATGTCCAGGGCCATGGATTCCCGGCCGATCAACCGCCGCTGGGAGGGCGGTTTGATGGGCATTTCCTTGAGTTCTTCCTCACTGTAGGTACGGGTGAGGTCGCCCCGGCTGACAATATCGCCATAGCTGATGCTCTGGTCCCCGGCAATGACCTGGCTGTTGCGGGCCTGGCACTGGTCCGGGCTGACGCCGAGCAGGCGGGCGCCTTCCTCGATCAGGGCCTGCCGGCCCGCGGCCCCGGCCTGGCTCAGGGGGGTGAAGTTCTGCCAGACGGACCAGCTACCCCCGGTCACCATCAGGCCCCACTTGGGATCGCTGTCCACATGGTTCAGTTCCACCATGGACCAGTCCGCCTCCAGCTCGTCGGCCACAATACGGGCCAGGGCGGTGCCCACGTGCTGGCCCATTTCCGCCTCGGCGATATTAACCACAATGCGGCCATCCGGGTGCAGGTGGTACCAGATCGTGGGTTCGAAGGCTTCGGCCTGCACCACGTCCTCCGGTTGGGCAAAGCTCAGGCCGGAACGGAAGAAGGCGAGGGTGAAGCCGGCGCCGGCGGCGCCGATCAGGAAGCCGCGGCGGCTCAGGGACAGCCCCTGGTCTGTGTTGTCCTGGCTGCCCTCGGGACGGTTGAGATAGCGGTAGAACTTACTCATTGGTGGCCCCTCCTGCCTCGGACGCCTCGACGGTGTCGCCGCCGTTCAGTTCCCGGGCGGCCAGTTTGATGGCCTCGCGGATCCGTACGTAGGCCATGCAGCGACAGAGGTTTCCCCCCATCACCGAATTGATCTGCTCGTCGGTGGGCTCCGGGAAGTCCCGCAGCATGGCGGCGGCCTGCATGATCTGGCCGCTCTGACAGTAGCCGCACTGGGGCGTCTGGGTCTGCACCCATGCCTTCTGCAGGGGGTGCTGGCCGTCTGGCGCCAGTCCCTCGATGGTGGTGACGGTGGCATTGGCCACGGATTCCACCGGGGTGATGCAGGACCGGGTGGCGCGGCCATTGACCAGCACCGTGCAGGCACCACACATGCCGATGCCGCAGCCGTACTTGGTGCCGGTCAGGTCCAGGTCATCCCGCAGGGCCCAAAGCAGGGGGGTATCCCCCTCGATGTCCACGGCCACGGCCTGGCCGTTGAGTTGGAATTCAGTTGCCATGTGTTGTCGCTCCGTTCTGGTCTCTCGGCCAGGGTTATTGTTGTCTCTGGTCCCGAATGGTCTGTTCCAGGTTGTCCCAGGCCGGCTGATCGGTGTGGGTGTCCCGCAGGAAGGCCAGCAGGCTGGCGATCTCCTGGTCGCTGAGGGCATCCGCAAAGCCGGGCATCATCACACCGGCGATACCCTCCTCCTGGGAGACCCCATGCAGGGTGGCCCGCACCAGGTTGACCGGGTCCGGTGCCGATACCGCGCTGTTCAGGCTCATTTCCGGGCGCATGGCGCTTGGATCGGCAGGGTCGTTGTAGTGGCAGGAGGCGCAGGCATAGGCAAACAGCCGTTCGCCCTGGCCCATGGTGGTGCCGGGTTCCATGCGCTCATGGGCGCTCTCTATGGCGTCGGCGGCCTGGCTTGCGGCCTGCTGGTTGTCGCCGGCCCCGGACAGGTCGCTGAGCCAGACGGACAGGCCGCGGATATCCTCATCCGGTGCCAGCTCAAGGCCGTCGTGGACCACTTCCGCCATGGAGCCGATGGCCACGCCATGGTAGGGGGAGCCGCCGCTGCGCAGGTAGGCGTAGGCGGCGTCCTCGGTCCAGTCCACGGGCGACCGGTTGCTGGCATTGAGGGCCGGGGCGTACCAGTTGTTGACCACGGTGCCTTCCCAGGCACGACTGTCGTCCTCGGCACCGAACGGGTTGCGGGGTGAATGGCAGGCGCTGCAGTGTCCCAGCCCCTCGGCGATGTAGGCACCACGGTTCCAGTCCCCGCCCTTGCCGTCGTCGGCCACATAGCGGCCCTCATCGAAGAACAGCAGTTTCCAGCCCGCCTGCAGCATGCGGATATTGAACGGAAACTCCACGGTATTCTCCGGCGCCTCGGCCCGGATCGGCTCGCGAGTCATCATATAGGCGTAGAGATCCGCGACATCCTCATCGGTCATTTTAGTGAAATGAGTGTAGGGAAAGGCCGGGAACAGGTGCGTCCCGGACCGGTCCACCCCCTCACGCATGGCCCGGGCAAAGGCCTCTTCCGACCACTGGCCGATGCCGGTCTGTGGGTCGGGGGTGATGTTGGTGGAATAGATTGTGCCGAATGGCGTCGGCATGGCCAGGCCGCCAGCAAACGGTTGTGCCGGATCGGTGGTGTGACACGTCTGGCAGTTGCCCAGGCCGGCGAGGACTTCGCCCCGGTCGATCTGTTCCTGGCCGAACTGGTCGCTGGCCGGTGGATCCACGGGGTCTATGGAAGACTCCCATGCAATCACCAGGAAAACGGCCAGCACCACAACGGCCAGGCCAATGATTCCCATCAGGATTTTCTTGATCACCGTTCTTCTCCCTGTTTGACCCGATGATCGGGTTTTGGGTGGGTACGGAGAAACGTTGTTTTATAGTTAGCGTGCTTCCGGGTGCATGACGAACATCGTCACCAGCTACCAGTCTAGGCAACGAATGGCCGGATTCGCCAATCCAGATCCAAAACCCGCCCGGAGCGAGGGTTGGCAGGGCGTCAGAAATAGTCCAGTGGATTGATACGGTAGAAACCGCAAAGGGTTTCATAGACTTTTGGCTGTTCGGCAAACAGGTGGGCCGGTTGCTGGAAGAAGGTCTCGGTGAGCACGGCAAAGAACTCGGCGGGTTCCGTGGCGCCGTAGGGATCCAGCCAGCTCGTCTGACGTTGGCTGAGGGACTGTTGCAGGTGCGCGTAGGCCTCGCTCATGGTCTGTTGCCAGTGCTGGGCCTGGGCACCGGCGAGAGGGGGCGCCCCATCAGCGGAGCCATCCAGGTAGTCCAGTTGGTGGGCAAACTCGTGGAGGATCACGTTGTGGTGACTGTCCGGCGACAGCGCGCCGCTCTCGCAATCATCCCAGGACAGTACCACCTGACCCATGGACGAGGCCTCGCCGGCGCGCACCTCGTGGGCGGTGTCCACGATCATGCCATTATGGCGGGGTTCCGTGACATGGTAAGCGGACGGGTAGACCAGGATGCTGCGGACCTCGTCGTAGTTGCTGTAGGAGCGACCGAGGATCAGCAGGCAGGCATGACCGGCAATGGTCAGGCGCACGGTGTCATCCACCTCGAAACCGTCGCAGCCGTAGAAATCCTTCTCTGACAGGAATAGCTGCACCCGCTGCTCCAGGTCTGTCTTCAGGTGGGACGGCAGGCGGTTGTACAGGGGAACCCGCTCCGCGAGCAGGGCACGCCATTGTGGGGGGAAGGGCCGTTGCAATTCGCGGCGCCGACGCCAGCGGCGGTAGAAGAAGAGATAGAACACGGCCAGCGCGATGGCGGCGATGGCAAATACGGCGAAGATCAGGCCTGGCGACATAGTCCGCTGGTACCCCTGGAAGGCTACGGGTTGGGTTCATGGATATAGTACAGTAATCCTATCCCCTTTCAGGCCCGACGTGTTAAGGAGACACCATGAACATGACCGCCCTGGTACCCGTTGCCGACGGCAGCGAAGACATTGAAGCCATTACCATTATTGACGTGCTGCGCCGTGCCAGCGTGGAAGTGACCGTGGCCAGCGTCCATGAGCACCAGACCGTTACCCTGTCCCGCCGGACCCGGATAACCGCTGATGCCCTGCTGCAGGACTGCGTCGACCAGGACTACGACCTGATCGCGCTGCCGGGCGGCATGCCCGGGGCCCGTAACCTGTCGGAGTGCGCCCTGTTGATCGACCGCCTCCGCAAACAGCGGGAGGCGGGGTTCTGGTACGGCGCCATCTGTGCGGCTCCGGCGGTGGCGCTGGCTCCCCACGGCCTGCTGGATGGCGTGGCGGCGACCGGCCATCAGGCCTTCCGGGACGACCTGCCGGACCGGTCGCGGGAGCATGAGCGGGTGGTGGTCGACCAGAACTGCATCACCAGCCAGGGACCCGGATCCGCCATCGAGTTTGCCCTGGAACTGGTGGCCAGGGTGTGCGGGCAGGACGTGCGAGACCAGGTGGCCGCGCCAATGATGCTGCCTTAATGGACGGGGTCTGAGTTCAGTCGTCCCGCCGGCAGGTATAGGTGATGCCATCCACTTCGAGCATGGTTTCCGGCGCCTTGTTCCAGAGCGTCACGGAGTCGTTGACGTAGCGGGCGCCGGAGGCGGTCACGCTGCGCTGGAGGGTTTCCGACCGGTCGCCCAGGCTGATTGTCAGGGTTTCATCCCCCGTAAAATGCAGGTCCATCGGTCCCATACCTTCACAATTGAAGTGAACCACGGACTTGACCGGGGACATGTCCTGGACCTGCGGCTGGGTGGCTGCGCCACTGGTGGTGGGATCCTCGTCGATCTGGATCATCTTCAGGCGGGTCCTTTCCCTGTCATCAATGATCAGCAGCCAGGTGTCCGATTCCATACGATAGCTGGTGGCCCCCATCAACCCATGAAGGAATCGTTGCTCCTGGGCCGAGATGGCCGGTACGCAGGCTTTCAGGGTGCTGCCCAGATCCCTGATGGTGATGGATGAGCCCACCGTCTCGTAGCTGCCGAAGTAGTGGTTGCAGCCGGTGTAGCCGGTTACCCTGCCATCGTCGAAGGCCACGGTGATCATGGAGTTGTCGATAATGCCACCCTCGTCCACATCCTCCACCTGCCACACCGTGCCATCCAGCTGCGGCGGTGTGGACGGTTCCTCTGTCGTACCGCCAAACCAGCCGGCACAGCCAACCAGGGTCAGGGCGGGGAGTGAGATCAGTAATGAGCCAGCCAGGGAGCGTTTGTTCATCATGGGTGAGTGCGCCTTGTCGTTTGCAAAGGGGAAGTGCAGATAGCTTAGATGATGGTGGGGTGTGCGTCGATGGACGTCTGAGAGGTAGGCTTTCGCGGACCATAAAAGCCGGCTCCTCTGGAAAGAGGCCGGCTTTGTGTTGGGTGATCACCAATGGGACCAGTATCAATCCTGCCGGCCTGGTGGCGCCATGAATTCCGGCCCTACCGGATCGGTAACGTGTTCTTTCAGGATGTCATCGATGGCAAGCAGGTCGTCGCTGTTCAATGACCAGCCTTCGATCTCGCTGACCGGGTCCAGTTGGTCCGGCCGCCGTGCGCCCCACAGGGCCGTTGTCACGCCCGGCTGGTCAATCAGCCACCGCAAGGCCAGGGCCAGCACCGACTTGCCGAACCTGTCGGCGGCATACTGCTCCAGCGCGTCCACTGCCCCCAGGTACTGCGCGAAACGGTCACCCTGGAATTTCGGATCGTTGTTGCGAAGGTCATCCCCCTCGAACCGGCTGTTCCGGGTCATCTTCCCGGTCAGCAGTCCCCGGCAAAGGCCGCCGTAGGTAATGGTGGCAATGTCGTTATCCCGACAATAGGGGAGGATGTCGTCCTCGATCTCCCGTTCGAAAAGGTTATAGGGTGGCTGCAGACTGTGCAGCGGCGCGAACTTGCGGAACTCGTCCATCTGCGCCGGGGTGAAGTTGCTGACGCCAATTGCCCGGATCTTGCCGTCCCGCAGCAGCCGTTCCATGGACCGTGCGGTCTCCTCCATGGGCGCGACAGGATCCGGCCAGTGGATCTGGTAGATATCAATGGTGTCGGTCTTCAGGCGGCGTAGCGAATCCTCCACCTCCTTCTCGATGCGGGCGGCGGTAGCATCCCGGAACACGTTCCCGTCACCGTCCCAGTTCAGGGCCACCTTGGTGGCCAGGGCGACCTTTTCACGACGACCACCGGCCAGGGCCTTGCCAACAATTTCCTCCGAGCGCCCGAAACCATAGACCGGCGCCGTATCCACCAGCCCGATGCCCCGGTCGACGGCGGCGTGAATGGTGTCAATGGACTGGGCTTCGTCCGTACCGCCCCACATCCAGCCGCCAATAGCCCAGGTCCCCAGGCCGACTGGCGTGACGTTGATATCGGTGTTGCCAAAGGTGCGGGTCTGCATGGTGCCTCCGTGGTCCGAATCTGTGGGAATGGGGTTTATCATGTCTTCATGATTAGTCATGGGGTGGCTGGCGTGGCTATTCAATGATGGGAAGTGACGTATGGGGAAATGTATATGGCAAACGGAAAACAGAACTCAAATAGCGAATAGCAATCGGCGTGGGCAATGGCAACGAACGAACACACGCCGGTGAGCGTTCAGGAGAGGCCGATTTTTCGTTTGCTGTACATCCGTAGCGTCCGGTTCGGGGGGGAGAAGACGGAGGACAGACCAACGCGCCTATCTGCACTGCACTTTGTCGTAGTTTCGTGACTCCTTCCCTTGGTTAACCAGCGAAACGTCAGGTATGCTCCTTGACTCTTTCGCGTACGTACGAGGCGGCTGTTCCGCGTACATCGCAGCTTTACAAGTTCAGGGACAGGATGATGGGCAACGGATTGACGGTGTTTCTCGGTGGAGCCGGGATGAACGGAAGCTATCAGGAAGATTTCATTACCAGCCTACGTCAGGCAGGGATAGCAAATCCGGTCTACGGCAACTACTCTGCCTTGTTTGAGGGATTTGACCACCACCTCTACACGACCATTGATACGCTGGGTGACGCCTCAGCTGTTATTTTTTACAACCAGAGCAAGAATGACCCTATCGCCCTTCAGCTTGTGAATACGAACCAATGCAAGGTTGAAGGGAAGTACAGTGCTTTTGGGATGGTGGTGCACGAGTATTCCGGAAGGAATAATCGGGGCGAAGAATGTGCGCGGTACGTGCTTCGCTATGAACTGGATACGCCAAGGGAAGTCATCTTTTCGCTGCCAAGCATTGGCATCCAAAAGCAGCTACCCACCAGAGGCCAGTTCAACTTTGTTGGCTATTCCTGGGGCGCAGTCATCGCTGCCCGTTCAGCCCTCTACTACGCCAATTTCCAGGTGAAGGTCGATAATCTCGTACTGGTGGGAGCCCCCATAAACGCCAGCCTTCTCACTGCTGTCAGGACTCATCCCAAGATAAAAAACGTCATTGTCATCGACCTGGGCCAACACGGTGATCCCATATACGCGGGTATGAGTGATGGCGAGTTGATCGAGGCGGTGCCTACACTTGGCATGCAGATGGTGAGGGGGAAAGGAGAGGGGCATTTCTACTATGCGGTAGAAAACGGAGAAGGGCAGACCCGCCGCCACCTCTTGGCACGATCTCTATTCCAGAAGGGGTTGCGTTAATGTGGTTTTTGAGAGGCCTGCTAATTATTGAACTCCTGGCTTGCCTGCTACTCCACGGTGCCAAGGCTTGGGGGTGGGAGCCCGCCGACGAGTCATCAATTCTGGTCTGGGCGTTTCTGTTTGCCTTTCCAATGTCGGTCCTCGGTTTTGTCCCAGCCCTGATACTCCTTGTCGTCGATGCAGTGCGTTTCAGGCGCAGGTCGATGGCCATTGCCCTGGGGTGGGTCGGTTTCGATGTGGTCATGCCGGTCCTGAACCTGATCGTTTTCAACGCTTATTATGAGCAGATTGGCCAGATGTGAGGCCAGGACGCCTTGGGGCGTATTTCTCTCCCGTTGTCCTCTTTATGATTTTCAGACATTCCCCGGTACCCGGGCTGTATGATCGTGTGCCGTTCGATACCCCTTATGGCAAGGCCTGGGTGTATATCTGAAACCCTGATCTGTCGGGCTACCTGGCGATTCGCTCTGGTGGCTGGTTGGCATGGGAGCCGCGTTGATGTTCCGGTTACCTCAGGGTGTTTCGAAAAATTCGAATATTGACATTGGTCTGGTAATTTCGAATAATTCGAAAAGATACGGTGGTACTGAGAAGGCTTTCGCGATGAACTCTGTAAACGAAAAACTTCCGACCCGGGAAGAAGCACTCCTTGCCCGAGCATGCAGCCAAGGGTTGTCAGCGGTCATTGATACCAGGTCTGAGGCACAGGACATTACTCTCACCGATCGGGAGGGTGTGGCCCATAAGGTATCTATCCCCGTCAGCGCGCTGCGTCTGTTTGTGGAGCTTCTGACTCAGCTGGGAGAAGGCAATATGGTTAAGCTGGTGCCTATCCATGCTGAACTGACGACTCAGGAGGCGGCGGACCTGCTCAATATTTCACGTCCAACCCTGATCAAACTGTTGGACGAAGGCGCACTGCCTTATCACCGCGTCGGTAACCGGCGCAAAATACTGTTTTCGGAGCTTCAGGCCTACAAGAGACAGATTGAAGAGGAGCGTCTGGCGGCTCTGGATGAACTGGGCAGCCTTGATCAGGATCTGGGGATGGGATACGAGTGAACTCACATTACACAGTAATCTACGATGCGTGTGTGATGTATCCAGTTCCGTTAAGAAGCTTTTTGATGTACTTGGCGCAAACGGGTATTTATCGTGCTCGCTGGACTGATCAAATTCACGATGAATGGATTCGAAACCTGCTGGTACGACGCCCGGATATTCCCCGTGAAAAGCTGAACCGGGTTCGGGAGTTGATGGATCGGTACAACGTTCAGGCCGTGCATCCTGATCGGTTTATCGCTGACCGGTTTGATATGGATGCTGCAAGCGTAATCAAGGCGGCGCGCAATCAACGACGCAGCCTGAAGAATCCGGCCAAGAGCTCGGCCACGATTCTCGTGACGAAAGCTATTGGGCCATGATTGATCAGTTCCCATCCATTTCGTAAATGTAAATCAAAAATTCAGTGCCCGTGCTGTCGGACTTTGGCACCTCAATCTTCCAGCCTAGTCGCTCACAGACCAGGCGGACGATCAACAGCCCAAATGTTGTATTACTGAAATCCCCGTTTCTGGAATCCGTGGTGAACAATGGTCTTGGAGCGTTCAGGCGGTTGGCCAGTTCCTCGGGAAGCCCGGCCCCGAAGTCCCGAACCGATAGGGTATTTCCGCTGATCCTCACCTTTACCTCGGATCGCGTATGACGCAACGCGTTCTGCAGCAGATTGCGTAATAGCATTCTGACCAAAGGAGGATTCGTGTTGACGCTCAGATCAGGGTCCTCGCTGGTTATAATGATTCGGTCTCTATGGCCTGGATGGCTCTGCTCAAGCTCCTCAACAGTTGCTTGAACAATGTCCTTCAGCACAATGGGTGTGTCACTCTCGCTGGACGGTTCAACACGGGCCAGCTCAAGCAGAACCTCTGTGTCATCGCGCATGGTGTGCAGGGCACGACGGATGCGGGCAAGGGTTTTCTGATCCCCTTCGGAAAGGCTTTGGCGTTGCTCAAGAATTTCCAGAGCGCCGTTCATGACGGCCAGCGGGGTCCGGAGTTCATGGCTGGCAAGCTTCACAAAGGATTTCTCACGCTCAACATGATGTTCAAGAGCAGACAGGAAGCGGTTGAACGCCTCAGCGATCTCGTGGAACTCTTGGTCCTGATAGTCCGTGGCAATCCTCGACATGGATGATCGCGGCTCGGTACCGGACACTTCCAGGGTCAGCTTTCTGAAGGGACGGACCAGATAACGGGCTCCCATCCGGGCAACAAGATAACTGATGAGTAGCATCCCAGCAGCCACACCAATTAATACAAGCTGAACCAGGAATTCACGATTCTCCATGATCGTGATGTCCTGGGCCAGGAAGAGCTTGCCCTGTGGCTCATCCAAGTGTTCACCGATGATCAGCAAAGTCGTCTCGCCCAGTTCGACCTCACGGGAAAAGGGCATAGACCGACCACGAAAATAGGCGGGCAGGACGGCTTCGGACTCCCCTGCGGGGAGAAAAATGGCTTCCAGTCGGGCTGTTTTGACTGGCTCGAATTTGCGGTTGCGGATCTGTTTCTTGAAATAGTCTGCGTCCGCTTTCAGTTCAAGATCAAGAATGGTGTCCTCGATATCCTCTGCGAATTGCTCGACGATCACCAGTGAGACGGTGGCTGTGGCGGCGATAAGAACAAACAGTGTCCGGGTCAGGCGGGTAATGACCGACGACTTCATCGGCTATTCGCTCCCTCGTTATCGGGGGCCTCCAGGCGGTATCCCCGGCCATGGACCGTTTTCACCAGGGCCTCGCCCACCCCTGCCTGCAGGGATTTACGAAGCGTGTAAATGTGTGTGCGCAAACTGTTTCCTTCAATGTCACCATGACGCGCACCTCCCCAAAGGGCGTCACTTAAAGCCTCGTGACTGAGAAAGTTCGGATAGGCTCGTATCAGCATTTCAAACAGGCGGGCGGGAGTACCGGACAAGGCTGTTGTTCTTCCATTTAATCGGACCTCCAGCGTCCCAGGATCAAACCGGACGTCGCCGGCCTGCACGACATCCGGTTGGGGCGAATGGCGTCGGTGCAGGGCCTCCACTCGCAATTGCAGTTCCCGTAGCTCGAAGGGCTTGACGATATAGTCGTCGGCGCCTGCTTCAAAACCCTGTTCCTTGTCCTTCAGAGCGCCGAGTGCTGTCATCAGGAGAATCGGTGTCTGGCATGAGAGGTCTTGCCGGATGCGTCGGCAGATCTCAAACCCATTGACTCCCGGAAGCATCAGATCAAGGACAATGACGTCATAGGTCTGGGTTGCCAGCAAATGCAGTGCAGTCAGACCATCAGCCGCAAAATCCAGGACATAGCGATCCTCGCCCAGAAACTCAAAGAGGTTTTCGGCGAGGTCTACCTGGTCCTCGACGATTAGCAATCTGAGCGGTGGTCGATCAGCTGTCATTCAGTCTAACTCCGCTGGCACTGGACACTGATGGCTTGTTGCCTTTGTGTGGGTCGATTGTCATAAGGGAATATCGGCGATTCTCCATGACCGTGAAGGCCGACGGGAACCGACCGGTCAAATTATCTTTCGGCCAGTCATCTGGTACCGCCAGGTATAGCTGTTGGAATCGGTTACTCTGGTTTAGCTCATTCAGCTCCTCTGGCGTCACCTCCCGGGCCATTCCCCGGGAGTAAAACCTTGCCGAAAATGGCAGGTCATCCAGGTATAACAATGGACTGTCGCCTTCTTCACGGACCTGCTGGTAATAGTTTACCAGCCCCTTCTCAGTCTTTAGTGGTGTCAGCCCCATCGCTGCGGCCCCTACGAATACAGTCAACAACACCGGGACCACTCCAGCCAGAAGCGCTCTGCCCCGGGATGACCAGACAGACTCCAGTTGCGCCGCCCAGCGCCCAATCAAAATCGCGGTAAACGGCAATGATGGCAGTATATAGGTCCACAGGGTATTGCCGGCCAGGGAGAAAAACAGCATCGGTGATAGTGCGCACGCCAGCAGAAACATCAGGGCAGGGTCCGATACCGCGGGTTTCAGAACAGCCATGTCCCGGTTCCTGAGGCATTTCGTGCCCAGAGCTGCCGGTGCGACTATACCCCAGGGGAACGACGCCCAGAACCAGAATACCCATATCATGCCTTTGGGTTCGTCGTGGGCACTGCCGTATAGGTCCCCGGCCCACCCAGGATCCAGGAAGCGTCGCAGGTGCTCGCCGACGATGAAGTAATCGAGGAAGCCTGGCGTCTTTAGTTCCGCCAACAGGTACCAGGGGCCTGCCAGCATCAGCGTTAACAGTGCACCGCGAAACCAGGGGAATCTGGCCAGAGTGCGAACCTCCTGCCGGTTCAGAAGCAGCCATAAGGCAATCGGGATTCCGGTCAGTACGACAGATACTGGCCCCTTTGCCAGCAGCCCAATGGCGGCGCCGATAAAGAAGAGCCATCGCCAGGCTCCCGACTGTCCAGAGATCACCAGAAAGAAGCTGACCAGTGACAAGGTGGTACCCAGTGCCAGGAAGGCGTCGGTCATGACGGCGCCGGCACTGATATAGGTCAACGCCATAGTGGCGAATACCATACTGGACCACTGGGCGGCCTTGGCGCCCCAGACCTGCCTGGTCGCCCGCCAGACAAGCCAGACAAGCCCCAGGGTAGCCAGCCAGGATGGGAACCGTAAGGCAAATTCCGAAACACCAAGTGCTTTGATCGAGATCGCCTGGGCCCAGAATGACAAGGGCGGCTTGCCCCAGAAGGGTACGCCAGGTTCGAACCAGGGCGTAATCCAGTCACCTGTTTCGGCCATCAAGCGTGCTATTTCGGCATAACGAGGTTCGGTGGTGTCCACCAGGGGAAAAAGCGCCATGCCAATCAGTCGACTCGCCAGAATGGCAGTAAGAGCCAGCAGTATGACGTTAAACCGCTTTGACATAACGCTCTCCTGCCTGCGGATTCTCGCTTGATTGATATCGCCGGTGAGGATTTTCCACGACCTCCTCGGTCACATAGACCGGTCGTTGCTTCGATTCCATATACGTCTTGCCCACATACTCGCCGACGATGCCTATGCTCAACAGCTGGATCCCGCCCAGAAAGCTGATGATCGCCACCAACGATGGATAACCACTGGTAGCAACTCCCAGAACCATGGCCTTGACCACTATCCACACTCCGAACAGTGCACCAACGCTGGCAGCTAGCAGACCGATGATCGTTGCCCACCGCAAGGGTGATACGGAGAACGACGTCAGGCCTTCGATGGCCAATCCGACCAGACCCGGGTAGTCCCACTTGGTGTCACCGGCAGCTCGGGGATCGCGATCGTACTGGATCACCTGGGTGGGCAGTCCTATCCAGGCAAACAGCCCTTTCATATAACGGTTGCGCTCTTTTAATTGCAGCAGTATGTCAACAGCCATGCGGCTCATGAGCCGGAAATCGCCGGTATCCACCGGAATATCGGTGCGACTTGTGCGACTGAGCAGACGATAGAAAAGATGCGCACTCCAGCGTTTGAAAAGGGTTTCTCCGGCCCTGGAACGGCGCTGCATCAGGACCACATCGGTGCCGGTGCGCCAGCAGTCGACCATGGCTGGTATGTGTTCAGGAGGATCCTGCAGATCCGCATCGATGATAATTACAGCATCGCCCCTGGCGTTCTCCAGCCCGGCTGTCAGAGCGGCCTCCTTGCCGAAGTTACGGCTCAGTTTAACCAGTCGGACGCCGGGCTTACTGGTAACGAGGTCTTTGATGTAATCAGCGCTTCCATCGGTACTGCCATCATCAACCATCACCATTTCCCAACAGACGTCCAGTGTCCCCAGGGTGGGAAAAACTCGCTTCACAAACAGGGGCAACATTGCCCGCTCATTGAACACGGGTACGACGATCGACAGCAAAGGCTTTTCACGAGCCTTGTCCGCGAATTCAACTCGTTGGTTCATGGAATACCAGCCTCTTGTAGATGATGTAATTCAGTGCCGCCACCAGACCTGTGGTAATGGCCTGGGATAAGGTGACGGGGACAGACAGGGCACTGTTTAACAGGAAGAAAAGGATGAGGTTGCACAGCCAGGCAAAAAGGCAGGAGCCTGCATAGCGCCACAGCGTGATACCGTGAGGACCAGCTTTAGTGAATGCCAGGCGACGCTGAAGCCCATAGTTCATCAGGGCGCCAGCTACGCTTCCGACGGCGGTTGAGAAGGTTGGACCAAGTCCGATACCGATCAGCCCTGCCATCACGAGCCAGTGAAACGCCGTCGCAAGGCCTCCGGCAGCCACAAAGCCCTGCACTCGTCTGGGAGCGATTCTGTGTATAACGGAAACTGTCACATTGATTAACCGGATTACTGACTGATGAGTGAAGCGTCAGGGTAAACGGCCCGGCATCATCGTTTTGTGGGGATTTTGTCAAGAAAACGTCAAAGCTGGAGCCAGCGGGGGCCTTGGCGGGACAGCTCCAGAATCTCGATTTGGACTGCTCTTATAGTTTTATCGGTGAGTGAATGCGTGACATCGATCCTGGTCGATTAGCTCCGGAGTCATCGGCTATGGCTCCATCGCCATAGTTCAGCCCCCATACGGAGCATCATGAACGCATAGATGGCGGCCAACACATCATCCAAAACGATTCCCACCCCACCTCCGATGGCTTCTACGTGATGGATGGGCGGAGGTTTGGTTATATCGAATATTCGGTACAAGGCGAATGCCACCATCATCTTCCAGGGGGGGCGCGCCAATGCTCCCCCGAGAATCACGATTGGGAAGGCCAGAAATTCATCGGCAACAATTTGTGGGGCATCGCCGCCGCCGAGCCAAATCGACGCCCAGTGGCAGAGCGGCACCCCGATAGCCAGCAAAGCCACCGTGAGGATGACCTGATTAGTCAGTGTGCGCCCAACCAACCACCATGCCAGGGGGATGCCAAGCAACGAACCAAGGGTTCCCTGGGCGAAGGGCAGCCAGCCTAACCAAAACCCACCGGCGAGCAACATTACTGTGCTTTCTACAATCAGTTATAAACCTGTTTTGGCACCTGATCTCTTTGGTAAATAAGAAAACAGGTATTTAAATAATCTCTACACCCTCACATTTATATCGGCCTATTAATGTATCGTCCTGCAATACGTTGCCATCAAGGTCGAAGCAGAACAAATAGGTCTCAGTGCGATCACCGACTTCAACACTTTTCAGGCCCACGCATTCATTGGGGTAACCCGGGATAATCTTGAAGGAAGAAATGCCTCGTTCCGGTACGCGCTCGCCAATTGTGAGGGTGCGTATGTTTGTAAAATTTTCATTCGCAATGATCAGAGTATTGGCGCCTCGCTCACGTTCGTCGAGCTTCTTATCAAAGGGTTCGGTAGAGATTTTGCGCGGGAAAAATAGCCATTCTTGGCGATAGGGGTGCCATTCCGCTGCTTCATGAATCACGTAGCCATTCGGTCCGACGCCTAAGGCTTCCCGGATGTGCTGGTAGTTTTCACGCCAGTCAACGCTGTCCAGCCCATATTTGCGGTCCAGGATCTTAATCCACTCTTCCTGGGGCTTTTTACCATGGCTTCCGACAATCATATCGTCGCCCTTGAGGGTGGCCCACTCGCTTTTGAAGCCCTTGAACTTTTCGTCACCACTGCCAGTCATCAGAATATGGCGGGGAACAAGGTGATTCTTGTCGCGGATTTCACATACGAGGCCGGTACGGTCGTCAAAGGTGATCAAACGCTTGCCGAACTTTACGAGTTCCGAGAACTCTGCGCCTCTCCCACCTTCGGCAATCAGACTGATCAATTGATGTTCGCCGCCCTGGTCTTCCGGGATTTCGTCAAGGCGATAACTGACCTTTCCTGTGCCCGGATCAACGTCTCGATAGAGCTTGTCGTAGCGGAGGGTTGACTTCCAGGCGGTCTGGCCATCCTCCAATTCAACCTGTGATGCGTGGTCTTCGTCGGTAATGATGGCGAGGGTGTATTCACGGGTTTCTGCCCCGTAGCGTTCCAGGCGTGCGATGTCGGCGGGTTTCTGATTCATGGGAGTCCTCCGGGCATAAATAAGGGTTGGCCCCGTACCTTGGGCAACTGAATCGGATTTTCCAGAATCTCAGTCACATCACCTAACTGTCTACTCTACATAGGCTTTTTCGTCTCGATAGACCTCTGCGTAAGGAGGCTCAGTGTCTCGAACCTGCTCATCAAATCACCCCACTGATAGTGACTGGAGGCGTGGTGAGCCAGCGAACGTGCCGGTCCTTTGAAGTCTTCACCGATTCACATTATTGTCGTCCGGGCGATGCATGCAAAGTACTCACAGTATCGAACAAGGTGTGACGAAAGGTTAGGGAAACATCGATAAACATCAAAGTGTGTCGGGAGAATTGAATGAGCGATCAGTTTCGGCAGCCCTTGCCGCCTGTTTTGGCGGGGCCGCTTCTCAGGCACACCACCTGTGACAGGCTTACCCTCTGGCTGGTGGGGTCCTGTTCGCTGAACCTGCGATTGCGCCTGTATCTTGAGAATTCAGGCGAGCCCTGGTTTGATCGGTTATTGACGGAAAAGGAAGTCATCCGGGTGCGGATCGGGGCTTCTGCCTGCCTGCATCTGATCGATATTGAACTCGACGATGCGCTGCCGGCGAACACCCGCATCGGGTACGACCTGGGTGTGTCCAACGCCGAGTCTCCCGGGGCTGCAGATGGTGAAGATTCCTGGATAGCGGATTGGGCGCCACACCTGTGCATGCCGGGCGCTACTCGGCCTGATTTTGTTCTCAAGGGGCGGGTAGATCGACTGATCCATGGGTCCTGCCGGCGGCCTCATTCCCCAGCAGCCGATGGGCTGGTCAGGGTGGACGAAATGCTACTGGAAGCCCGGTCTGACCTTGCCAAACAACCCACTTTGATGCTGATGACCGGCGACCAGATCTACGCCGACGATGTTGCCGGCCCCATGCTTCGTGCCATACACAGCCTGATCGATTGTCTGGGGCTGTACGACGAAGTGCTTACCGGCAGTTCGGTCAGTGACAGCACGGAATTGCGGGACAACCCGGACACCTACTTTCACCGGGAAAAACTGCTACCGGATATCCGCAGCAACGAGGCGCTGCTGGAGCGTTTCTTTGGCGGCGTCAGAAAGCCGGTCTTTACCACCGCCAGTGCCCACAACCACCTGATCTCCCTGAACGAAGTCATGGCCATGTACCTGTTGGTCTGGTCACCCGTGTGCTGGCGCCTGGTCAGCAGTGAGCAACCGACCCTGTCCCGGGAAGATGAAGCGGTCTACCAACAGCAACAAGTCGCCATCGACGCCTTCGTGGCCGGATTGCCCCTTGCATCAAGGACTCTGGCGCACCTTCCCACCTACATGATCTTCGACGACCACGATGTGACGGATGACTGGAACCTTTCCGCTATATGGGAAAGTACAACCTACGAACACCCTTTCTCCCGCCGCATTGTGGGCAACGCCCTGATTGCCTACCTGCTGTGCCAGGGGTGGGGAAACAGTCCTGATGCCTTCGGTGACATCATGCCAGCCCTCCAGAAACTGGCGACATCGGCAGAGCAGGGCGCTGTGTTCGACCAAACCCGGCAGGACCAGCTTATTGATGAGCTGCTGCAGTTTGAACAATGGCATTACAGCCTGCAGACGTCGCCAAGGATAGTGGTGCTGGATACCCGCACCCGCCGTTGGCGCAGCGAACTCAACCGCGCCAGGCCCTCAGGCTTGCTTGACTGGGAAGCGCTGACCGAATTCCAGCAGGACATCATGGGCGAAAAGGCTGTAATCGTGGTGTCTCCTGCGCCCATGTTCGGCGTCAAACTGATTGAAGCGATCCAGAGCGTGTTTACCTTCTTCGGGAAATCTCTGGTGGTGGATGCCGAAAACTGGATGGCCCACCGGGGTGCGGCCAGTGTGCTGTTGAACATTTTCCGCCACTCCCGCACCCCGGAAACCTTCGTGATTCTTTCAGGAGACGTTCACTACTCCTTTGTCTACGACGTGCGGCTTCGCCACAGGCCGGACCGGCCCAGAATCTGGCAGATCACAAGCAGTGGCATCAAAAACGAATTCCCTCACACCCTCATGGAGTGGCTCGACCGGATCAACCGCTGGCTCTACGCACCCTGGTCGCCACTGAACTGGTTTACCAAGCGAAGGCGCATGCGGGTAACACCCCGCGAACCGGAGGGCCGTGAAGCCGGTGAACGGCTGTGGAACGCGGCAGGGGTCGGTATGGTGCAATTGGACGATCAAGGGGTACCGACTAAGATAGAGCAACTGAACTCGCGCTCCGGCGGAACACAGTTCCCGCCGCCGGAGCGCTATCGATGAACCTGAAACTCGCGCCCAGAGCCAACAATCGGGAGGCTGTATTTTTCAATTATTAGTCTGGACAGTGGTCGCCGTCATCGGTACAGGCATCGTCTGGAAGGGCAGCGGCCTGCTCGAATCCGCCAGTGAACGCCTGTCGCTTTATTACAGGCTGCCCGAGATCGTTCAGGGCGCGATTGTTGTGGCTATTGGCTCCAGTTTTCCGGAGCTGGCGACGGTGGTGGTATCCACGCTGGTGCATGGGGAATTCGAGCTGGGCGTCGCGGCCATCGTAGGCTCGGCTCTGTTCAATATCATGGTCATACCGGCGTTGTGCGGACTGGTTGCCAAAGATCAGCTTATGACAAACCGGGACCTGGTTTATAAGGAAGCGCAGTTTTACATGATAGCCGTCGCCGCTCTGCTACTGATGTTCTCGTTTGCGGTGATTTACAATCCGGTGGAATCAGAGGGGGGCGTCCTTCGTGGTGAGCTCACCCGTTGGCTTGCCATCATGCCGCTCGCGCTTTATGGGATCTACGTATTTGTCCAGTATCAGGACACCATGGACTATCACTCCGATGAAGACGTGTCCCACGTTCAGCCTGGAAAAGAGTGGGCCCGCCTGGCTGGCGGTCTGGCACTGATCCTGGTTGGTGTTGAAGGGCTGGTTCGGGCGGCCGTTAACTTTGGCGATATTCTGGGTACCCCAAGTTTTCTCTGGGGTATTACCATCGTAGCCGCAGGAACTTCGATTCCGGATGCTTTTGTTTCCGTCCGGGCTGCCCGTAATGGTAAAGGCATCACCAGTACGGCCAACGTGCTGGGCAGCAATATCTTTGATCTGCTCTGCTGTATTCCAATCGGGGTGCTGATCGCCGGCACAGCGATCATCAATTACTCAGTCGCGGCCCCGATGATGGCCGTTCTGACCCTTGCGACACTGGTGCTGTTCCTGATGATGCGAACAGACATGATTGTAAGCCGCAAAGAATCCTGGACCTTGCTGACGATGTATGGCGCGTTTGTCGTCTGGATGGGGCTGGAATCGGTTGATCTGACCAATCTGATCGTCAATTTTCCGCCGGGGACATAACGATCCATTGAGGTGTGTTCCCCTTAAGTGCTCCCAAAAGAGATGGCTGAGCGTGGATCTCGGAGGCCCAAAAGGTTAACTGAGAGAGTTTACTTTCCTAAGAAGCAGGGCGGTATTGAGGGTGATGGCGCCTGATGGAATTGCAGATGGTACCCCCGGCAGGACTCGAACCTGCTACCTTCCCCTTAGGAGGGGGACGCTCTATCCAGATGAGCTACGGGGGCCTTTCGCTGGAAAGGCCGGTATAATAACGGGGTGGCGCCTGTCTCTCAAGGTGGGTGTCCGAATCCGGTGGTGTCATTCACTTTTTCTGCCTCGGAGTGCCTTGTGCCTCGGTCGCCTGCTGTCAGCGTTATAGTTCCCGTCCTGAACGAATCCATCTCCATTGTGCCGGCCCTTGAGCGGCTTCTGCCCCTGCGTGATGCCGTTGCCGAGGTCATTGTGGTGGATGGTGGCAGTACCGACGATACCGTGGCTCTGGCGACGCCGCTGTGTGACCGGCTGGCGGTGTCCAGCCCGGGCCGGGCCGTGCAGATGAACCAGGGGGCGGCGGTGGCCCGGGGGCAGGTGTTGCTGTTCCTGCATGCGGATACGGAACTGCCGGACGGGGCTGACCGGCTGCTGGCGGATTTCTCGGCCAGTGAACGGGCCTGGGGGCGTTTTGATGTGCGCCTGAGCGGGCGGCGCCCGTTGTTCCGGGTCATAGCCTCTATGATGAACGCCCGCTCCCGCTTTACGGGGATTGCCACTGGTGACCAGGGCATCTTTGTCCGCCGCACGGTGTTCGAGGATCTGGGCGGCTACCGGTCCATGCCCCTGATGGAGGATGTGGAGTTGTGCCGCCGACTCCGGCGAATATCTCCACCTTTCTGTATTCGTACCCCCGTGGTCACTGACAGCCGTCGCTGGGAACGGCATGGCCCCTGGCGCACGATTTTCCTCATGTGGCGCCTGCGCTGGCGGTACTGGCGGGGTGCCGATCCGGCGGATCTGGCCCGTCAGTACCGGTCGGATGTCCGGCGCTCCACCAACCCGATAACCCATAAGGCGGATTCACCATGAGCCCGACGGTGCAGATATTCCAGTTTGCCAAATGGCCACACAAGGGCAGGGTGAAAACCCGCCTGGCCGCGACCCTGGGGGATGATGGCGCTCTTCACGCCCACGTCACCCTGACCCTGACGGTGCTGGAACAGTTGCGGCTATGCGGCTATCCACTGGCCCTGGCCTGGGACCATGACCTGGACGAGCCTCCTGCGGAAGCGGGGCCCATCCTGAATGCGGTGGCCGGGTATGGCATCGGGCAGCTGATCCAGCAGGGGCGGGATCTGGGCGAGCGGATGACCCAGGCACTGTCGCGAGGCCTGCAGGAGGCCGACAGGGCCATTGTGGTGGGCAGCGATTGCCCCTCCGTGGACGCGGATTACGTGGACCAGGCCGTCGCGGCCCTGGAGGAAGCGGATGTGGTCTTTGGTCCATCGGATGATGGCGGCTATGTGCTGATCGGCGCCCGTCGCACCACACCGGGGATGTTGCGGGAGGTGGCCTGGGGCAGCGAGACAGCCCTGGAGGAGAGCGTTGCCGCAGTAAGCAACGCGGGGCTCAGTGTCGCAACCCTGGCCCCGCGCTGGGATGTGGACGAGCCCGAGGACTGGGCCCGTTTCCTGTCCGAATTCGGTCAGTCGCCAACTGGCGGCTGATCCCGGAGTGTGCGGAGGACATCGTCCGAGGCTTCCGCATCGGCGCTGGTGGTGACCAGCAGACTGGCCTCATGGTCCTCCAGGGCGGCATCGAAGGTCGCCATGAGTTCGGCCCTGGTGACCTGTTCAACGGCGGCGGAGAGCCGTTCCCGGGTATCGAAGTCCGTGGCCTGTCGGTCGATTTCCCGCCAGTAGCGTTGGGATACATCGGTCAGGCGGCGGTCCTGTTCCATCAGGTTGCTGATGACGGCCTGCCGTTCCCGCTCCAGCTCGTCCTCCGGCATGCCTCCAATCTGTTGGCGGAAGTCATCGGCAAATGCCTGCACGGCTTTATCAATGGTATCGGCACTGGCGTCCGGCGATTGCACCACCAGCCCGATGGCGGGTGTCTCCAGCATCTCGAACGGTGTTGCATAGACCACATAGCCCAACTGCCGGTTGGTGCGAATTTCCTCATAGAACGCGCTGCTGATCACCTGGGCCAGCAGCCGGTAGCGGCCCCGTTCGTCAAACCCGGTGCTGCTGCCCTGGCTGTAGCGTACATAGCCGGTGTCCGGATGGGGTACCGGCAGGGTGACCACGGTCTCACCGGCGGGAAGGTCCCGTACCGCGCTGCGGTTGACGGTGGCCGGTTGCGAATCATGGAACAGCACGGCGTTGGCCTGCTGGGCGGTATTCAGTGCGAACGCCGGGGTGGCGTTGCCATGGACCAGCATGACGGCGTCCATGCGGGCGGTGAAGTCCCGGGCGAACTCCCGCAGGTCTTCCACGGTCAGGGACTCGGCCGCTGACAGTTTCTCCTGGCTGGTCCAGGCTCCCTGGACCAGGGCGTCCTGGACGAAGCCGGTCGCCTGCGCCACGGGCTTGTCCTGGAGGCTGTTGCGCAGGTCGTCCATCAACTGCTGCCGGGCGATGCGGAATCGCTGTTCGGTAATCTCCGGGTCGGCCAGGGTGGCCATGATCCGGTTCATCAGCGCCGGCAGCCGGTCGTGGTAGCCCCCGGTCCGGATCGTCAGTCCGCGCAGGTGCGGATACACCTGGTAGTTCAGTCCGGCAACCTGTGCGGGGTAGGCCCAGGGGTTAAGCTGGACGGAGACGGTGTCCGCCAGCAGGCTGGTCAGTACCTGCCCCCGGGGCGAGGCCGTGGTCAGGGGCGACCGCAGGCTCAGGAAGATGTTGGCTTCCGGGCGGCCGAAACGGGTATCCCGGGCGTACCAGACCTCCAGGTCCTGCAGGGTGGCCAGTTTTTCCGGCTGTTCCATGGATTCGCCGTCCACCATGGACAGGTCCTCGGGGATAAACGGGTTCTCGTTTGGCAGTGCCAGTTGGGCGGACAGCTCTGCCACCTGGTCGCCACCGGTGGGCACCTCGATACCGGTATCAAGCTGGTAGGGTGTGTCATACCACCGGGTGCGGCTGGCGTCCTCGGGTAGTGCCTGTTTGCTCTGGACCACGATCAGCAGGTTGTCGGGGGTCAGGTGCCCGAGCAGGTCGCGGTATTGGGCCGGTACATAGTCGGTCATCATCCACGGGGCCTGCAGCACATCCTCCGGGGCCACTTCCTGCATCTGCATGGACAGCCGCATGGCCAGGTGGACCGGGTCCGGCCGCTGCTGGTAGCGGAAGTCGATCTCGGAGAGCTGCTGGTCCTCCTCGAACCGGAAGCGGTCAATGCCCTCGGTGCGGACCAGTTCGATATAGTCGAAGGTAAGGGCGACGATGTCATCCTGGTGTTTCATGCCCTCGTCGGTCAGGGCCATGGTCAGCTCCAGGCTGGACTCTTCACCGGTATCCGTACCGCTACCTGCGGACAGACTCTCCACCCAGCCGTGACGCTTGAGCACGTCCAGCAGGCTACCGGGGCCTTCATGCCCCAACAGGCTGGCGACATAGTGGAGCGGCTTGGTCCGGTAGTGTTCCTGCTGGGACGGGATGGGAAAGATCAGCCGCAGTTGGCGGATATCCTTGATGGTCTGCACCTGGAGTTTCGCCGGCAGGGTGTCCGGGGTGAACAGTGGCCGGGGGTAGGTCTTTTCCGTGAGGTTGCGGTTCTCGATGGCGCGGAAACTGGGGCGCACCATGGCCTCCAGCTCGTCCAGGGACTGCGGGCCGTAGACCGCCAGGGTCATCAGGTTGGCGGAGTACTGGTCCTTCCAGAACTCGATCAGGTCGTCCCGCAGTGGCCGCTCACCGGAATTGTCCAGGGTCTCCAGGTTACCCACGGAGAACTGGCTGAAGGGGTGTTCCGGGTTGCTGATGGCCTTGCGGACGGAGTAGTAGCGGCGACCGTCGTCCTTGAGGGAGGCGCTGTATTCCGAGTGCACCGCGTTGCGTTCCCGGTCCACCAGTTCCGCCGTAAACAGCGGGGCCGAGAACTGCTGGGCAAAGCGGTCCAGAGCCGGCTCCAGATGGTCGGGCTGGATATCGAAGAAATAGTTGGTGTCCTGGAACGCCGTGAAGGCGTTATGGCTGCCGCCATGGCTGCTGATGAACTGCTGGTACTCCCCGGGGTTGGGGTATTTCTCGGTGCCCAGGAACAGCATGTGTTCCAGGAAGTGGGACAGCCCGGCGCGGTCCTCCGGGTCATTGCCGCTGCCCACCGCCACGTTGAGGGAGGCCGCCGCCTTGTCCGCGTCCGGGTCGGAGATCAGCAGTACCTCCAGGCCATTGTCCAGGCTCAGGTAACGGTAGTCGTTGGTGTCCGCCGGGCTTTTCACCGGCTCGATGGCTGCCTGGGCCAGGGTAGCCACCCACAGCAGGGTGAACAGGGCGGCGGAGCGGGCAAGGCTCATCTTGGCGACGGGCGTCATCCTCATTCAGTACATCCTTTACCGGGTTATGCGTGTTGGGGAGTTTTCGGGTCAGTGGATCCGGCCCTGGTTGGCCGCGTTCGGGTGCTGGTCCAGGGTGATTCGCGCCAGGGTGGCGGCGTCCTGGTTGTCCAGGTCACCGGTGGCGATACGTTCGAGCACCGATGCCATCACGGCAATGGCCTCCCGCTGCTCGGCGAATTCGGCCTGGAAGGCCTCGTCAATGGCCTGGTAGACCGCCTGGATCTTCTCCTCACGGCTGCCGCTGTCGGTGGCGGTATCGTTGATGGCCCGAAGGCAGGCGCGTGCAATGGAAATGTAACGGTCAGCGTTGTCCTGGCTGGGCATTCAAGGATCTCCTGATTGGATCAGCCGCATCTGGGCGGCCATGTCGATGCATTGGGACACGGATTATCGCATCTGGTTCCCCGGCATGCATGTGATGTTGGTGTCTGCCTGTCTGGTGGTGGATAAAAGTCGATGCCATTTCCGTTTGAGGAATCAGCGGGATGGCATACAGTATGAGTAGGTGCACAAACGACAAAAACAACCCAAGGACGTAACCATCATGAACTATTTTCTGACCGGTGGTACCGGCTTTATCGGCCGTTTTCTGGTGGAGAAACTGCTGGCGCGGGGAGGCGATGTCCACCTGCTGGTGCGAAAGGAATCCCTCGACAAGCTGGAAGCTCTGCGAGAGCGCTGGGGACCGGCATCCGACCGGGTGCACGCGGTGGTCGGTGACCTGGGCACGCCCGGCCTGGGGCTGGACGCCAAGACCCGCAAGGCACTGACAGGCAAGGTGGACCATTTCTTCCACCTGGCGGCAGTCTATGACATGGCCTCGGACGCGGCCACCCAGCAGCAGGCCAATGTGGAGGGCACGCGCCATGCCCTGGAGGCCGCCAGTGCCCTGGAGGCGGGCTGTTTCCACCATGTGTCGTCCATTGCCGCAGCGGGCCTGTACAAGGGCACCTTCCGGGAGGACATGTTCGACGAGGCCACCAACCTGGACCACCCCTACCTGAGCAGCAAGCACGAATCCGAGGGCGTGGTACGGCAGGAATGCCAGGTACCATTCCGCATCTACCGCCCGGGTATGGTGGTGGGGCATTCCCGCACCGGCGAGATGGACAAGACAGATGGCCCCTACTACTTCTTCAAGATGATCCAGAAAGTCCGCCGTGCCCTGCCGGAGTGGGTGCCAACCATCGGTGTGGAAGGTGGCCGGCTGAATATCGTGCCGGTGGATTACGTGGTGGACGCCCTGGACCATATCGCCCATCAGCCGGGGGAGGACGGCCTGTGTTTCCACCTGGTGGACCCGGAACCCTACAAGGTGGGGGAGATTCTCAACCTGTTCTGCGAGGCCGGCCACGCACCGCGCATGGCCATGCGGGTGGACTCACGGATGTTCGGGTTCGTGCCGCCGTTCATCCGCCAGTCCCTGAAGAACCTGCCACCGGTGAAGCGCCTGACCTCGGCGGTACTGGAGGACCTGGGCATTCCGGAATCCGTGCTGTCGTTCATCAACTACCCGACCCGCTTTGACGACCGGGAGTCCGAACGGGTCCTCAGGGGCAGTGGGATCGAGGTGCCCCGTCTGGCCGATTACGCCACGGTACTGTGGGATTACTGGGAGCGGAACATGGACCCGGACCTGTTCCGGGACCGCAGCCTGCGGGGCGCGGTAGCCGGCAAGGTATGCGTGATCACCGGGGCGACCTCGGGTATCGGCCTGTCCACGGCGCAACGGCTGGCGGATGCCGGGGCGATACTGGTGATCGGCGCCCGCAAGCCGGAGCGGCTGAAGGAAGTGGCGGAGTCCCTGCGAGGCCGGGGCGCCGAGGTTCATGCCTACCAGTGTGATTTCGCGGATATGGAGGCCTGTGACGGCTTCGTGGCCCAGGTGCTGGAAGACCACGGCACGGTGGATGTGCTGATCAACAATGCCGGTCGCTCCATCCGCCGGTCACTGGCGCTGTCCTTCGACCGCTTCCACGATTTCGAGCGCACCATGCAACTGAACTACTTTGGCGCCGTGCGCCTGATCATGGGCTTCGCGCCGGGGATGCTGAAACGTAAAAAAGGGCATGTGGTGAATATCTCGTCCATCGGCACCCTGACCAATGCGCCCCGGTTCTCGGCCTATGTGGCCTCCAAGTCGGCGCTGGATGCCTTCAGCCGTTGCGCGGCGGCGGAATGGTCGGATCGCAATGTCACCTTCACCACCATCAACATGCCCCTGGTGAAGACGCCGATGATCGCGCCGACCAAGATCTATGACTCGGTGCCCACGCTGACCCCGGACGAGGCGGCGGACATGGTGACCGAGGCGATCATCCACCGGCCCAAGCGCATTGCCACCCGGCTGGGGGTGTTTGCCCAGGTCACCCATGCGGTGGCGCCAAAGCTGGGGGAAATCGTCATGAATACCGGCTATCGTATGTTCCCGGATTCACCGGCGGCATCCGGCAAGCGGGGTGATCAGCCCAGGGTGACCTCCGAGCAGATCGCCTTTGCTGCGCTGATGCGGGGTATCCACTGGTAGTCGACTGCTGCAGCAGGGCAGCAGGCGATCAGCCGCTGGCTGACTTCTCGGTATCTGGCTGTTCCGCCTCGGACTTTTCCGGGGCGTTGGCTTCCGGCAATGGAAAGCCACCCAGGGCCTTCCAGCGGTTGACGATGCCGCAGAACAGGTCGGCGGTTTTCTCCGCATCGTAGGCGGCGGAGTGGGCTTCCTTGTTGCTGAATTCCAGCCCCGCCCGTTTGCAGGCTTCCGCCAGTACCGTGTGGCCATAGGCCAGGCCCGCCAGGGTGGCGGTGTCAAAGGTGGAGAAGGGATGGAAGGGGTTGCGCTTGATGTCCGCCCGTTCCGCTGCCGCAAACACGAAGTTGTGGTCAAAGGTGGCGTTGTGGCCCACCAGCACCGCCCGCTTGCAGTCATGCTCCTTCACCGCCTTGCGGATGGGGTTGAACACCGCCCGCAGGGCTTCCTTCTCGTCCTCCGCGTCCCGATCCTCGGCCCAGGGATCGATGCCGGTGAAATCCAGCGCGGACTTTTCCAGGTTGGCACCGTCGAAGGGTTTGACGTGCCGGGCGATGGTTTCGCCCCGCTGCAGCCAGCCGTCCTCGTCCATGGTGATCAGCACCGCCGCCACCTCCAACAGGGCATCGGTGCGGGCATTGAAGCCGCCGGTTTCCACATCCACCACAACGGGCAGGAAGCCCCGGAAGCGCTGAGACATGGGGTGGGCTTTCACAGTGGCTTCGTCAGTCACAACATCTCCAGATCGGGATTGGGTAAAGGCTGAAATCACGCCAGGCGCCAGCGCAGGGTTTCGCCGGCCCGCAGGGGAACAATGGCACCATCGGCCAGGGGGAGCCGTTCCGGTACGGTCCAGGGCTCCCGCTTCAGGGTGATGGTGCCGCTGTTGCGGGGCAGACGGTAGAAATCCGGGCCGTTGAAACTGGCAAAGGCTTCCAGCTGGTCCAGTACGCCCAGGTCCTCGAATATCTCCGCATACAGTTCGATGGCGGCAAAGGCAGAGTAGCACCCGGCACAGCCACAGGCGGTTTCCTTCTTGCCCAGGTCATGGGGCGCGGAATCCGTACCCAGGAAGAACCGACGGTCGCCGCTGACCACGGCGTCCCGCAGGGCCTGCTGGTGCACGTTGCGCTTGAGCACGGGCAGGCAGTACAGGTGCGGGCGGATGCCGCCCACCAGCAGGTGATTACGGTTATACATCAGGTGCTGGGGGGTGATGGTGGCTGCCAGTCGGTCGCCGTCGTGCTGCTTGACGAATTCGGCGGCATCGCCGGTGGTGATGTGTTCCAGCACCACCCGCAGCATTGGATGGCGTTCCATCACCGGGGCCAGCACCTGGTCGATAAAGGCCTTCTCCCGGTCGAAGATGTCCACATGGTCGTGGGTGACCTCGCCATGGACCAGCAACAGCATGCCGCACTCGGCCATGGTGGCCAGTACGTCGTCAATCTCTTTGATGTCCCGGACGCCGGAAGCCGAGTTGGTGGTGGCGCCGGCCGGGTACAGCTTGGCCGCCGGGATGCCGGCCCGATGCGCCTCGCGAATATTGTCGGGTGTGGTTGTACCGGTGAGGTACAGGGTCATCAGGGGCTCGAAACCGGTGTGCTCACCCCGGGCCGCCAGGATGCGGTCCCGGTAGTCCAGGGCCTGCTGTGCCGTGGTCACCGGGGGGGCCAGGTTGGGCATGATAATGGCCCGGGCAAACCGCTGGGCCGTGGCAGGCACCACATCCGCCAGCACATCGCCATCCCGTACGTGCAGGTGCCAGTCGTCCGGTCGGGTGATGGTGATCTGATCGGTCATGGGGCCTGGGTCTCCGGTATCAGGGTTGCCTTCTGGAAAACGCCGCGAGTATACCAGAAGGTCAGGGCTAAAGAATCCGCGCTGGCCGCCGATAGCCTTCTCAGGTGCACCTTTATCAGATCTCCGGAAACGGCCATGGTCAGACACGATTGTTCAACGGACACACCAGCAAACAACCGGTTGCCGGGTCGCAAGGCCCTGCTGGCCCTGCTTGTGGCCGGGGGACTGGTGGCCAGCCTGCCCACTGGTGCACGCAGCTTTGGGGCCGGGCTGGAGAACAGCGAATGGTACCTGTCCGAATCCGTGTTCGACTGCACGCTGACCCATGACGTGCCCGGTTACGGTCGTGCGGTGTTCCGTCACCGGGCCGGTGAGGACCTGGGCTTCTACCTGGAGGCGGACCTGCCGCTGATGCGACCGGGGCGTGGGCTGCTGGTGGTGGAGGCGCCGTCCTGGCGTCCGGGCGAGCCCACGCAACGGCTGGGTTATGTCGATGTCAGCGACGACCGCAAGGTGGTGGAAGTGGGTCAACGGGAAGCCATGGCCATGATGGAGGGGCTGCTGTCCGGCATGGCGCCCACCGTGACCCGCCAGGCCCGGTACCAGGGTGACCCGGTGCGGGTGCGGCTGTCCAATATCAACTTCCGTTCCGAATTCGACGGTTATCGCCGCTGTGTAACGGGGCTGTTGCCGGTCAACTACGAGCAGATCCAGCGTTCCCGTATTCCCTTCGCTTCCGGCAGTACCTCGTTATCGGACCGGGACCGGCAACTGCTACGGAATATCGCCACCTATGTGGCGGCGGATCCGAGCATCACGCGGATGTTTGTGGATGGCCATTCCGACAGCATGGGGAGTCGTATCCAGAACCGGGCCCTGTCCGAGGAGCGCGCCCAGGTGGTGGCGGATTACCTGATGGAAGTGGGTGTGCCCGAAGACCTGATCGTGATCCGCTCCCACGCGGACCAGTATCCGGTGTCCGGCAATCCGGCGGATAACCGGCGAACCAATATTCGTCTGGAACGGGAAGGGGACAATCAGGGTGTACAACGGGCGGACCGTGACGCCTTTGGTGGCGCCAGCGGCTAGTGCGCCGTGCGGCACACTAGTACTCAGACGGGACACCAGAACCGTCGGCAGGACTATCGGCCAGCCCTGACCAGCTCGCCGACATGGGCACCCACGCTCTCGGCCAGCGCCGTGAGGTGGTAGCCACCCTCCAGGGTGGAGACCAGACGGTCGTTGGCGTATTCCCCAGCCAGTCCGGTCAGCATCTCCGTCAGCCAGAGGTAGTCCCCGGTTTCCAGGTTCATTTCCGCCATGGGGTCCATGCGGTGGCCGTCGAAGCCGGCGGACACCAGGATCAGTTGCGGCTCGAAGGCCTCCAGCCGCGCCAGCCAGCCATCCTTCACCCGATCCCGGTAATCCTGCCCCCCACATCCGGCGGGCACCGGCACATTCACGATATTCTCCGGCAGGCGGTAGACGTGGGAGTGGGGGTAGAAGGGATGCTGAAAGCTGGAGCACATCAGGATGCGGTCGTCCCCCTGGACGATATCCACGGTACCGTTGCCCTGGTGGACATCGAAATCCACGATCGCCACCCGTTCCAGGTGATGGAAGGTCAGCGCCCGCATGGCCGCCAGGGCGATGTTGTTGTAGAAGCAGAAGCCCATGGACTTGGCCCGCTCGGCGTGGTGTCCTGGTGGACGGGCGCAGATAAAGGCGTTGGTCACCTGACTGCTGAGCACCATATCCACCGCCTCGATATTCGCCCCTGCGGCCAGCCGTGCGGCCCGCAGGGTATCGGGCATCAGTGCGGTATCCGGGTCGGTGAACACCCGGCCCTTGGTGGGCTGCATCAGGTCCAGCTGGTGCAGGTATTTCTCGGGATGCACCATCATCAGCTGGTCACGGGTGGCCTCATCAGGCCGGACCCAGTCCAGCTCCTGGTCCAGGCCGGTATCCTCCAGGTAACTGATAATGCGGCTGAGGCGCTCTGGGCATTCCGGATGCTCTGCGCCCATGTTGTGCTTGGCGCAGTCGTCATGTGAGAAAAACGCGGTAGTCATGTATCGATAGGGTCCTGACGGCGCTGGACTTGGAGTTGTTAAAGCAATGGTAACAGGGATCGTTGACCTTCGCTGTGTTTCTTTGGTCGTAAGCAATCGGGATAAGGAATTCGTTTTACATCAAGGACGCAGGGCCTAAGATAGGCACTATCCCATGGCGTTATTGGTCGAAGGAGACTGCATTTTGGGCACCCGCTACCTGGAAAGCCTGTTCAACCCGTCGTCGATCGTGGTGGTCGGCGCCTCGGAACGTGCCGATAACCTGGGGGGCATGGTGCTTCGCAACCTGCTGGGCGGTGGCTATCCGGGCCGCATGCTGGTGATCAACCAGAACGGCTACGAGTCAGTACACGGGGTGCCCTGCGTATCGGGGGTCTCGAAGATGGACTTCAGTCCGGAACTGGCCATTGTCTGTACGCCGCCCGACACGGTGCCCAAGGTGGTGCGACGATTGGGCAAGGCCGGGGTCCGCACCGCCATGGTGATGACCGGTGGTATGTCCCGGGCCCACTCCCAGACCGGACAGCCGCTGATGTATTCCGTGGGGGACGCGGCCCGGGAAACGGGTATCCGTGTGCTGGGGCCCAACACCATCGGCCTGATGGTGCCGGCCCGCAGCCTGAATGCCACCTATGCCCACATGGGCGCCCTGCCGGGCAAGGTGGCGTTTGTGGGGCAGTCCGGCAGCGTGGCCAGTTCGGTGATCGACTGGGCCTTTGCCCGGGGTGTGGGCTTCTCCTACTTCCTGACCCTGGGGGATTCCATGGACATCGATCACGACGACCTGATCGATTACCTGGCCCAGGACTCCCAGACCCGCGCCATCCTGCTGCATATCGAGAACATCCCCAACCCCCGGCGGTTCATGTCGGCGGTACGGGTCGCCGCCCGCACCAAGCCGGTGATCGCCGTGAAGAGCGGTCGGGTGCCGGAATCCGAGTGGATACGCCATGAACTCCCCGCCGGCCTGCACCGGGCCGATCCCATCTACGATGCCATGCTGCAACGGGCCGGTGTGCTGCGGGTGGACGGCCTGGGGCAGATGTTCGACGCCCTGGAAACCCTGTCCCGCATGCGCCCCCTGAAGCGGGAGTCCCTGGCTATCATGGCCAACGGGGTGGGGCCTGGCGTACTGGCGGTGGACCGGCTGGCGGCGCTGGGGGGAGAGCTTGGTACCTTATCCAGTCAGTCCATTGACGCCCTGGCGGAAATCCTGCCGCCGTACTGGACCCGCAAGAACCCCATTGACCTGAACTACGATGCCTCGCCGGACCTGTATGCCAAGGCGATCCGGATCCTGGCCAAGGATCCCGAGGTCCATAACGTCCTGATCATGTATTCCCCCAGTCTGACCGAGGACAGCCTGCAGATTGCCGATGCCGTGGTGCAGGCGGTCAAGGGCACGCGGCTGAACGTATTCACCTGCTGGCTGGGCCAGAGCACGGTGATGGATGCCCGTGACGAGTTCTACCGGGCCGGCGTGCCGTCGTTCTTCTCCCCGGAGAAGGCGGTCATGGCCTTCATGCAGCACGTCAACCACCAGCGGGTGCAACGGCTGTTGCAAGAAACCCCGGAGTCGTTCACCGACCACTTCGCCGACCATGCCAACACCCGCCGGATTATCGTCAACGCCCGTCGACAGGGCCGCAACCACCTGGCCAACCGCGAGGCCCGGGACATTCTCAACGACTACGGCATTAACACGGTGCCCACGGTGTACTGCGACGACGTGGAGGAGGTTGTCGAGGCTTTCGCCGTCGAACGTCGGCCCATCGACGTCACCTTGATGCACCAGCGTGCCTGCCATCCGTTCATGGAATACCAGTCAGGCCAGGGCCGCTACCGCTCAACCGTGCACGGCCTGACCAACGAGGACGACATCATCGACGCCTGCCGGCAGTTGATGGAGGACTACCAGAAGTACTTCCCGGACAGCGGTTTCCTGGGCTTTGCGGTGCAGCGATCCTATACCCATATCGACGGCATCGCCTTCAGCGTCGGCATCACCCGGGATCCACTGTTCGGCCCGCTGGTGGTGTGCGGCGCCGCCGGCGCCCAGATCAATGTGATGACCGACCGCCAGATTGCCCTGCCGCCCCTGAACATGGTGCTGGCGCGGGAGGTACTGCGGCGAACCTACATGTTCCGGCTGCTGGAGGAATTCAGCACCCAGCCGGAACGGGATATCCGCGCCATCTGCGAGGTACTGATCACCCTGTCGCAGATCGTCATCGACCTGCCGGAAATCCGGGGCCTGGAGATCTCGCCGCTGCTGTTCGACAGCGATCGCATCATGGCGGTGGACGTGGCCATCGACCTGGCGGACAAGCCGGGTAAGCCGATCATCCAGCCCTATCCCCGGGAACTGGAGGAATGGATTGTACTGCCCAAGTCCGGTCGCCGGGTCATCATCCGCCCGGTCCTGGCCGAAGACGAGCCGGCCCACCGGGCCTTCCACGAACTCCAGTCGCCGGAGTCCATCCGCTACCGGTTCTTCCAGTTCCGCAAGCACTTCTCCCGGGAGGACGTGGCCCAGATGGTGCAGATCGACTATGACCGGGAGATGGTGTTCATCGCCAACGCACCCCGGGAAGACGGGGAAGGGGAGGAAACCCTGGGCACAGTCCGGGTCTGGACGGACGCGGACAACCTGCGCTGCGAGTTTGCGGTGATGGTGCACGACAAGATGAAAGGCGAGGGGCTGGGTGTGGCCCTGATGCAGAAGATGATCGACTACTGCCGCTCCCGGGGCACCATGGAGATGGTGGGCAACGTTTTGCCGGAGAACCGCCCGATGCTGCAGCTTGCCGAGCACCTGGGGTTCCAGATCCAGTACAACCGCGAAGAAGAAGTCATGGATTTGCGGTTGGTGCTGAATGAGCCTGAGAAGGACTGGCAGCGGGAGCGGTTGGCTAAGGCTCACCACTGAGTTTGTTCTTTGGCTCACGCACTTCAACTCTTTTCGTGGAGTCCCACACCCATGAGATCTGCACTGAGGTTCGGCGGGCGTGGGCAGGAGGCTCTTTCCGGGACCTTCAAAAACAGGGACGTTTTTGAAGAGCCTCCATGGATGGATT
>NZ_JAVVLT010000078.1:0-3096 GCF_036224885.1 Marinobacter sp. OP 3.4 | reverse complement strand
GAAGCTGATTGACGCCATTCCCCGTAACCCGGTGGGCAAGATCCTGAAGAAGGAACTGCGCAACCTGTAAGGGCGCTGACGGGCCGGGCGTCCTGCCTGGCCCGTCAGGGTTGTTACAGTCCGTACTCGTTCACGTCCACTTTCGAGAACACCTCATCCCAGTAGAGCTGCCGCAGTTCCTCGCCGGTTTCCACGTCCTTCACCAGTGCCACCCAGCGTGTCATGCTTTCACGGAACTCGCTGATCATCTCTTCGGAACGTTCCAGGTCGTGGTTTTCCCGGTAGCGTTCCGCGATGGTCTCGATGTCCCCTTCGATGAATTCGCGGGTAGCGGCCTTGAGTTCGTCGCCGGCCTCATGAACGGTGATGTCCTCCTTGTCTTCAATCAGCTGGCGGTTCTCCTCATGTTCCTTGACATAGAGGCGGGCCAGCTCCGCCGCGATGGCCGCCGAGGCGTAGAGCATGGCCTCACGGTTTTCCGCCGACAGGCTGCTCCAGGTATCCCTGTTCATATGGGTGGCAATGCCGCCGAAGATGCCGCCGGGTACGCCCAGGGTGACGTCGGTGGTGACTTCGATGAAGTTGAAGTTGGTCAGGTCCGGCAGGTTGTGGGCGGTGCAGTCCAGCACGCCCTGGCCCAGGCCTTCGTAGACTTCGTTCACCGCCATGGATACCGGTGAGGCGTCCATGGACTCCACCCAGCGGGCCCACTGGGGGCCGCCAATGCGGATCCGTTTGCCCTCGATGTCATCCATGGTCACCACGGGGGTGTTGCAGATCAGGGTATAGGGGGTGCTGCCGGATATCCCCAGGAATACCTGGTTTTCATTGTTGTACTCTTCCAGACACTCCGGGCAGTTGTTGAACACGTATTCGGAGATGGCGCCGCCAAAGGCAAAGGTGGCTTCCCGGGCGGTGGTGTCGTCCAGCTCCAGCAGCATGGTCATCTCGGTGAGCATGATGGTGGCGGGGAACTCGGTCTGGAAATAGGGCGTCAGCACCGAGCCGATATCCGCCATGCCATCCCGCAGGCCCGGCGGGGTTTCCATGAAACTCAGCAGCGACTGCATATAGGCCTTGGTGCTGAGGTCGCCATCGCTGCGTTCCTCCAGGGCGTCGGCAAACACCTCAATGCTCTTGGAGCCGATGGAGTTGGGGGTGGCGCCGGAAGCGAAGCTCAGCTCCCGGGCCTCGGCATTGCCCACCGCGATCGCGGAGGTCAGTGCGGCGCCGGCAATGAAGCCGGCCAGGGGGGGTCATGGGACACTCCCGTCATTGTTGTTGTCATGGCTTTTGGTGTGGTCTTGTTGTTATTCAGCTCACCTTGCGGTCCCGGTCGGACCAGTGTTCCTCCCTGAGTTTGTATTTGAGCAGTTTACCCGCCGGTGACAGCGGCAGTTCCTCGCGGATTTCCAGGCTGCGGGGAATCTTGTAGTTGGCGATCAGGGTCCGGCAGTGGGCCATGACCTCGTCCAGGGTCAGCTCGGCGTCGTCGTTCACCACCACCGTGGCGTGCACCCGCTCGCCCCAGTCGTCGTCCGGCACGCCGATCACCGCGCACTGGGCCACCTGGGGCATCTGCAGCAGGGCTTCCTCCACCTCGGCGGAGTAGACGTTCTCGCCACCGGTGACGATCATGTCCTTGATGCGGTCCACCACGTAGACAAAGCCGTCTTCGTCCATATAGCCGGCATCGCCGGTGTGCATCCAGCCATTGCGCAGGGCCTGGGCGGTCTGTTCCGGCTTGTTCCAGTAGCCCTGCATGACCACCGGCCCGCGGGCCACGATCTCGCCCCGGGTGCCATTGGGCACCGGGTTGTCGTTCCCGTCCACGATGCGAATCTCCACCATGGGCAGGGGCTTTCCGGCGGACATCATCTTGCCGCTCTCAAAGCCTTCGTCGGTATGCCAGTCCTTGGTCAGGATGGTCACCGTGGGGGAGAGTTCGGTCATGCCATAGGCCTGCAGGAAGCCGGCCTGGGGCAGCGCCTCACGGGCGCGGTTCAGCAGCGTGCTGTCCATGGGCGAGGCGCCGTACATCATGTGCTGCAGGCTGCTGAGGTCATAGTTGGCGAAGTCCGGATGAGCCAGCACCATCCGCAGCATGGTGGGCACCAGGAAAGTCTCGATGACCTTCTCGTTCTGGATGGCCTCCAGCACCGCCTTGGGCTCGAACATGGGGATGATCACGTTGGTACTGTGGCGCATGACTCCCTGCAGGATCAGCCCGGTGCCGGCCACATGGAAGGTGGGCGCGGAATGCAGGGTGACCGAGCGCAGGGGCATGTTGGCCACCGCCTGGGAGCCCAGGGCATCGCTGAACAGGT
This sequence comes from Marinobacter sp. OP 3.4, assembly GCF_036224885.1. Classification (NCBI taxonomy): domain Bacteria; kingdom Pseudomonadati; phylum Pseudomonadota; class Gammaproteobacteria; order Pseudomonadales; family Marinobacteraceae; genus Marinobacter; species Marinobacter sp. OP 3.4. Next base: position 769 of record NZ_JAVVLT010000078.1, on the reverse strand, counting down.
TCATTTGGCTGAGCATCACCCCCTTGGGCTTGCCGGTGGTGCCGCCGGTGTACATCACCGCCGCCAGGTCGTCATTGCTGCGCAGGGCGTCGTCGACCTCTTCGTTGTCCCGGATCAGGGCTTCTGAGTTGTGGGTACCGGCGGGAGTTTCCTGGTCACCGGTGTAGATGACCGTGCTCAGGGACCTGGAGCCTTCCGACAAGGGTCCGATCATCGGGCTGAAGGTGTCATCCACCACCAGGAAGGTGCTGTCGCAGTCGTCCAGGGAGTAGATGATTTCCGCCGGGCTCCAGCGGATGTTCACCGGGTTGATCACGCCGCCGGCCCAGAAGGTGGCGTAGATGGCCTCGGCGTAGCGGTCCGAGTTCAGGCCCAGGATTGCCACCCGGTCGCCTTCCTTCAGGCCCAGCTTTTTCAGGCCCGCCGCCAGTCGTGCAATACGGGAAACAAACTCCCGGTAGCTGTGCCGGCGGCCCTGGCAGACCGTGGCGGTCTTGTCCGGGGCTTCGGTCAGCGCCTTGTGGAGGGGTTGGGTCAGGTACATTCGTCGGGTCTCCGTGACTTGTTGTTGTTCCGGATGCTGGTTGTTGATTAACCAGTCATGGTCAAGCTAGGTCACGAAGTCAGGGTCAGCTATCGTCGGAAACGACGAATTGTTTTCATTTGCGGTGGGGGCTGTCGGACAGGGGCTGTCGGAGCGGGCGGGAGCCGCCATGGAACAGGCGGCTCCCGGTCCGGGAGTTACCGGCTGAACTCGTCGTTGCAGGCT